>BTQB01000096.1:0-8541 GCA_036985655.1 Anaerolineae bacterium
TGCCTTTCATTCCCAGTACCTTGGTTATCGCCGCCGTTAGCGTCGTCTTACCGTGATCGATATGCCCTATCGTCCCGATATTGCAATGTGGTTTTTCTCTTACAAATTTCTCCTTGGCCATCGCTTTTTTCCTCTCGCTTAAATTTAACAATTTTGAGCATGAATTGTCACTTGCTCTTTGCTATTAACGAACCCCCTTGATGATCATGTCTGAGATTTCCTTTGTTACGGGAGCGTAATGATCAAATTCCAACGTGAATGTTCCTCGTCCCTGGGTCATAGACCTCAACGCAGTGGCATAGCCAAACATCTCCGCCAAAGGCGCACTGACCTTGATAGATTGGACGCCATCGCTCCGGCGATCTATGCCGCTAATGTCACCTCTTCGAGCTGATAAATTTCCGATTACATCGCCTGTGTATTCCTCAGGCACGACTGCCTCCACACGCATGATGGGCTCCAAAATGACCGGCTTGGCCCTCTGAGCGCCTTCTTTAAACGCCAAAGAACCAGCTATCTTGAAGGCCATTTCTGAAGAATCAACTTCGTGATATGTACCATCTATTAAGGATACTTTGATGTCAACCATTGGATAACCAGCTAAAATGCCGCTCTCCATCGCTTCTCGAATCCCCCGTTCTGTGGGTTTGATAAATTCATTCGGAATTGCACCCCTGACGATCTGATTCTCGAACTGGAACCCATCACCTGGCGCCAAAGGATCCAGGGAAATGATGACATGGCCGTATTGGCCTCTTCCACCACTTTGGCGAACAAAGCGCCCTTCAGCTTTGCTCACGGATTTGGTTATTGTTTCCCGGTAGGCAACCCGTGGTTTACCAACATTAGCAGCTACCTTGAACTCTCGAAGCATGCGATCGATAAGCACCTCAAGATGCAGCTCCCCCATCCCGTATAATATTGTCTGTCCGGTTTGTTCGTCGGTCTTCACCTGGAAAGTTGGATCCTCTTCTGACAGAGCTTTCAAGGCCATTGTCATTTTGTCCTGGTCAGCATTTGTCTTTGGTTCTATGGCTGTCGAAATTACCGGTGCTGGAAATTCAATCGACTCCAGAATGATTGGTGCATGACGAGGACACAATGTCTCACCGGTAAAAGTAAACTTTAAACCGAGGGTCGCGGCGATGTCTCCTGCTCGCACTTCTTTAAGATCTTCACGATGATCAGCGTGCATTCGAAGAACGCGTCCGATACGTTCTTTCCTGTCCTTGGTGCTATTTATGACATTAGAGCCTGCTTTAAGAACGCCGGAATAAACTCTAAAGTATGCCAACCTGCCAACATAAGGATCGGTAACAATCTTAAATACCAATGCTGCAAGCGGCTCATCATCTCTTGGGGGCCTTGGTTCAGATTTCCCAGTCTTCGGATTAATGCCCGTAATAGGAGGGACATCTAGAGGGGATGGCAAATAATAAACAACCGCATCCATCACTCTCTGAATTCCTTTATTTCGCAATGCTGATCCGCAAAGAACTGGAGTAACCTCCCTGTTAATTGTCGCCCTGCGAAGTGCGCTGCGCAGATCTTCAACAGGAATCTCTTCGCCGTCTAAATATCGAGTCATTAGCTCATCATCGGTTTCGACGATATTCTCAATGATTAGATCGCGGGCCCTGCTTACATCTTCTCTAACTTCCTCAGGAATTTCGACAATATTGGCAGTAGTCCCCAAATCCTCTTCGCTCCAGACCGCAGCCTCCATAGTCAATAAGTCAACTATGCCTCTAAATTCAGCTTCTCTTCCAATTGGCCATTGAATTGGTAATGGATTTGCTTTGAGGCGGTCCCTGATCATATCAATCGTATGTTGATAATCAGCTCCGATCCGATCCATCTTATTGACGAAACATATACGAGGAACGCCGTATTGATCAGCCTGTCGCCAAACAGTTTCTGATTGAGGTTCAACCCCTGCAACAGCATCGAATACAACTAATCCTCCATCCAACACACGAAGACTGCGCTGAACCTCAGCTGTGAAATCTATATGGCCGGGTGTATCGATGATGTTAATCTGATTATCTAGCCAGTAGGCTGTAGTGGCAGCTGAAGTGATGGTAATTCCCCGCTCCTGTTCCTGGATCATATGGTCCATAGTTGCAGTACCGTCATGGACTTCACCCATGCGGTGAATGCGACCTGTATAATACAGGATTCTTTCGGTGGTCGTCGTCTTACCAGCATCGATATGGGCAATGATGCCAATATTGCGAACTCTTTCCAGTGAATAGCGGGACATGATAATCTAAATCGTTGGGGTGATGGAAATAATATTACTGCTTCTCTATTTCTACTTTGTCTACCGACCACTTAAACTCTTCAATTAAAAGCGATAATGAGCAAATGCCCGGTTGGCTTCGGCCATTCGATGCGTATCGTCCTTCCGTTTTACTGCAGCTCCCTGCTTATTGGCAGCATCTATAAATTCCGCCGCTAACTTGGCTTCCATTGACCGGCCGCCTCGAGACCTTGCGGCATGAAGCATCCAACGGATCGCTAATGAAGTCTGGCGATGTGGAGAAACCTCCATCGGTACCTGGTATGTTGCGCCCCCAACCCTTCTGGGCTTTACCTCGATCCGCGGGGTAACATTATGCATTGCTTGTTCGAAAACTTCCAATGGATCCTTCTTCGTTCGATCTTCAATAATCTTAAAGCTGTCGTAAACCAATCTCTGGGCTGTGCTCTTCTTTCCGTGTTTCATTAGGCGGTTGATAAACATTTGAAGGGTCACACTATTGTAGCGAAGGTCACCCTGGATTTTCCGCTTTTCTGGTCGATATCGTCGTGGCATTTTGAATTCTCCCTTCTCCCAGCCTACTTAGGCCTCTTGGAACCATATTTCGACCGTCCCTGCGTCCGGTCACTTACACCACCTGCGTCCAACGTGCCGCGGACGATATGATATCTAACTCCCGGAAGATCCTTGACTCGCCCACCTCGCACCAGGACAACGGAGTGATCCTGAAGCGTATGACCTTCTCCTGGTATATAAGCAGTAACTTCAATGTTATTTGTTAGCCTAACACGAGCCACTTTACGCAGGGCCGAGTTCGGTTTCTTCGGTGTCATTGTTTTTACTTGGGTACAGACGCCTTTCTTTTGTGGCGCACCTTTTGGCTGTTGCGTCCTACGTTGTTTAAAGGTGTTAAACGTATACTGCAAGGCCGGAGCCTTGGTCTTCTTAGACTTTGGTTTTCTGCCCTTGCGTACAAGTTGATTAATTGTCGGCACCTTTGATCTCTCCTTGGTGGTTACTCGAGTCCAAATATAATTTACAAAATATTATATGTCTAAATAGACAAATTCGGCGGTTATTATTGCCTCCACTTCTCGACAATGAAGGCCATCGAAGCTCATTCGATGGCCTTCAAAAATATTTCTTTTATCCAATTCGCAGCCAACTTCGCTGTTCGCTGTATTAGCTACGGGCCAGTGTATATATCCAAACCGCAATTTTACCACAGGCAACTTTGGTGTCAACAGGCAATTACAATTCACAAAGTTGCCAAAAAGATCGCGGCCGTTTCTTCTGTTTAGAAGATCACATTTAGCACCTTATCGTTTACCGTCGATTCCTAGCTAGATCCATTAAGCCAGTACCGACCCAATGACGTTGACGCTTATCATCCTCTTTGCCAAATCTGATGACGTCGCCAGCTTCTGTAACCGCCTCAACAGCTAATCCTAAGCTTTGAAGTTCTTTGACCAACACCCGGAAGGAGGCGGGAATTCCAGGGTCATCAATCGGTTCATCCTTGACAATGGATTCATAAGTCTTTACTCGACCCTGGACATCGTCCGATTTAATCGTCAACATCTCCTGCAGGGTATGGGCCGCGCCATAGGCTTCCAACGCCCATACTTCCATTTCTCCAAAACGTTGACCTCCGAACTGTGCTTTGCCGCCAAGGGGTTGCTGGGTGACTAGCGAATAGGGGCCGGTTGAACGGGCATGAACCTTATCCTCAACCAGGTGAGCTAATTTTAACATGTGGATAATTCCAACAGTTACCGGCTGTGCGAATGCTCTACCGCTCTTACCATCAAATAACAGTTCCTTTCCTAATATTGGGATGGGGATTCCAGTATTGACTGAGAGGCCGATGCTTAATTGATTTAACGACTCCATCGAAATCTCTAACGGATCGACTTTAAACTCCTCGGGCAGTGTTGGACCATACTTGTCAAGCATCGAGCTGAACCATTCTCGCATGCAGATTTCGATTGTCTTTTTATTGATTGGGCGCCAATCATCCTTACGCATCAGCTGCCAATCATCCGGCAAAACAGTAGCGGGATCCCAACCCCTCTCACGCAGCCACTCACGCGCCACAGAATGCCTGGAATAGTTCCAATCTGTCAGCAAGCGGTCAGCATCATATTCCTTTTCAGATTCCGCTAGCCACGCTCGTATAAATAGGTCGCGGGCTTCATCATCATCGGTTAATGATTCGAGGTCATACCCAAGCTCTTCAAGCCAATCCCAGGCCCAAATTGTTGTTTCTTCCCAGGCACGATCGACAATCCAGGCCCGGGCTAGTTCAGCTGCGATCTCGCCTTCACTAGCGCCGTCAAACACCGGTGTAATGGCTCGAAAACCTAATCGACTGGCTGCCCAGCCGAGATGCGTCTCAAGAACCTGACCGAGATTCATCCGACCGGGCACACCAATTGGATTTAATATTATGTCAACGGCCCTCCCATCAGGCAAGAAGGGCATATCTTCAACAGGAACTATCTTGGAGATAACTCCTTTATTCCCATGGCGGCCCGCCATCTTATCGCCTTCCGAAATCTTTCTTCTTTGGGCAACACTGACTCGGACCATCGTCTCAACACCAGCAGGCAAATCACGATCCTGCTGCCGGTCAAACACCTGCACATCGACAACTTTACCCCGGGCTCCATTGGGCAATCTTAAACTCGAATCTTTTACTTCGCGAGCTTTGTCACCAAATATGGCCCTAAGCAGCTTCTCTTCTGGGCTCAATTCTTTCTCGCCCTTTGGTGTTATCTTACCTACCAGAATGTCATTTTCATTGACATAAGCACCGACCCTAATAATTCCTCGTTCGTCGAGATCTTTTAGAGCGTCTTCACTCACATTGGGAATGTCGTATGTGATCTCCTCAGGACCAAGTTTTGTGTCCCTGGCCTCAAGCTCATGTTTCTCAATATGAATTGAAGTAAATTGATCCTCCCGGACCAATTTTTCGCTTACCAAAATCGCGTCTTCGAAATTACCACCTTCCCATGACAAGAAAGCAACAACGACATCCTGTCCTAACGCTAGCTCGCCATATCTTGTAGAAGAGCTGTCAGCCAGGATCATACCTGGTTCAACGCGTTGGCCCTTCACTACTATCGGCCGCTGATCAATACAGGTACTCTGATTTGAGCGATTATATTTACGCAAATTGTAGGTAATCGGTCCATCCCCAGTCATTAAGACGATCTTGTCGCCGGTTACGCCTATCACTTCACCGGGTTCTTCAGATATGATAACCTGGCCAGAGTTAATCGCGGCCTGCAGCTCCATTCCCGTGCTTACCGTGGCCACATCAGGCTGCAGCAAGGGTACAGCCTGGCGCTGCATATTAGAGCCCATCAAGGCTCTGTTGGCGTCATCATGCTCCAAGAATGGTATCAACGCGGCCGATATCCCGACTATCTGCCTGGGGGCGACGTCCATGAAATCGATGCGTTCCACTGATGAAAACCTGAACTGCTGATTTCGCCTTGCCGAGATACGCGTACCAACGAACTGGAGGCGTTCATCTAACTCGGCATTGGCCTGGGCAATGGTGTACCGATCTTCCTCATCGGCCGACATGTAGAGGATGTCATCCGTTAAGAAGGGAGTTACCCTCACCTCTTTTATTTTTGCCGCCCTCAGGCTTTTAAGATGCTTCTTTTCGACCTTTTGGCCCGCTTCCAAGATGATTTCACCGGATTTAGGATCGACTACGTCGACCATAACATCATGGCCCACAAGGCTGTTGCCTTTAACAGGTAGCACATTTTTTACACGTCGATATGGTGTCTCGATGAATCCGTAACTGTTAACCCGGCCGTAAGTAGCCAATCGACCGATAAGTCCAATGTTTGGACCTTCAGGCGTTTCGATGGGGCAGATTCGTCCGTAGTGACTATGGTGCACATCCCGAACCTCAAAACCTGCACGTTCTCGTCGTAAACCGCCGGGCCCCAAGGCTGAAAGCGTTCGCTTATGGGTTAGCTCTGAAAGTGGGTTAGCCTGCTCCATAAACTGGCTAAGCTGAGAACTTCCGAAGAATTCACGGATGGCAGCTACAACTGGTCTGATGTTCACCAATGAGACTGGTGTCAAGGTATCGGTATCGCGAATCGACATACGCTCCCGAACAACCCGTTCCATCCTCCGTAACCCGACGCGTAATTTTGCTTGAAGCAGTTCGCCCACCGTTTTAACGCGCCGATTTCCAAGATGATCTATATCGTCAGGGCCAGCCTGGCCATTGTTTATCAAGATCATGTGCCGGACAAGCCGGACAATATCGTGTTGGGTGAGCGTTCGGTGTGTTTCAGGGACGATCTCTCCAAGATCCAGATGCTTGTTTAATTTATAGCGGCCGACCCGCGCCAGATCGTATCGTCTTTGGTCGTAAAGCTGCTCTTTCAAATACTCTGTAGCGTTATCTAATGTTGGGGGATCGCCGGGGCGCATCCGCTTATAAAACTCGATCAAAGCCTGCTGGGCAAGCGGTTTATCGAGATCCCAGACTGGTTCCTGTTCGATGCTGCCTTGAATGTATTGGTGCTCCGGATTATCGTCCAAATCCTCAAATAAAGCCGCGATCTCCTCGTCAGTGCCCTCACCGATAAGGGGGTTTCCAAGCCCGTCGTCCACGGCCGCCAGAGCCCTCAAAAATAAGGTTACAGGAACCGTTCTTTTTCGGTTAAATTTAACCGTCAAATAATCCGTTTTTCGGGTTTCAAACTCCATCCAGGCCCCTCGATCTGGAATAAGTTTGGCCATTGCCAATGGGCGGCCAGTAGTCCGCTCCTCCTCGATTTCAAAATATACTCCAGGCGATCGAATGAGCTGGCTTACTACGACGCGCTCGGTACCATTTATTATGAAGGTCCCCGATGGCGTCATCAGTGGAAAATCGCCCATGAAAATATCCTGGACAATCGGCTGATCCTGATCCTGGCTATAAAGCATCACTTTAATGTACAAAGGGGCCGCGTAACTCATGTCCCGCTCAACACATTCGTCAACCGAGTACTTTGGTTCTTCAAACCAATACTTAAGGTTGAATCCCTCTACTTCGGGATCTTTACATGGGAAATAGAGCTTTAAATCACCGTTAAAGCTTTCGATTGGTGAGACTTCTTCGAATAATTCGGCAAGACTATGCTCTATGAAAGTTTCAAAGGATTTGAGCTGTACATCAATTAATGTTGGCAGTTCAAGCGGATCAGTTGTGCGCGCGTACACTTTGGTAGGACGTCTGTTCATGAAATTTCACCTGCTCCCAATATAGTTTCGTTTATACACAGAATCCACAAATGAGGGGTGCAACCATATCGGTGCACCCCTCATAAATTTTAATTGATTTGATTCACTAAATATCTGTGATATATGGAATTTTGTTCCGTCTATTCTTCCGCTAAGCGAACAAATATTCTATCATGGCTTATTTTCGTTGTCAAGAAAACAAATCTTCGTTGTTATTGTTCAGTAAAAGTGTCACTATCTAATTGTTCAGTGAAAATGTCACCTTATGAAAGAAAAGGTGACATTGAACAGAAAAGAACAGAATCGTTTTAGGGTGCTCAGTGAAGCTAACCTCGGAAATTTGGCAGAGCAAAAAGTGGGCAGCAGATTAATTAATACAATTTAATAACGATCGAGCACCATACTGTAAATTTTGGAGATCTCGCTGCCAGCCCTGCTCCACGAGTACTTTTCCTTTGCCCGATCTTGAAGTTTGTTTCCGATGTGCCGGCGCTGGTCTGGATCTTCAATTAGCGATTGAATTGACTTCGCCAGAGATGGGACATCCCGTACTTGCGCATAAACACCGAGATCTCCTAGATATTCTCTGTGTACCGGTGTGTCAAAAGCAACAACCGGCTGGGCCATGGCCATGTAATTGAGAACCTTTCCGCTTCCTTCCGTTGTAGACATCTTTGTTGAAACGGCTATATCCCCTAGCGCTAAATACCTGGGCGCCAGGTCATAGGGAACCTTCCCGGTAAAAGTCATAAACTCTTCAACTCCAGCGCCTTTGGCCATTGCCTTGTACTGATCCACCTTCGGGTAACCCATAATCAAAAAGTGGATGTCCGCGCCATTTTTGTGTAAATACCCGGCAGCCCGGATAAGCTCAGGCGTACCTTGATAATCTGCAAGCAGTCCCAGGTAGGCAACAATCGGCCTGCCTGCTGGAATGTTTAGCTGCTTTCTTAGGGCGTCCTTTTCAGAAACAGAGAAGCGATCAGGATCGAACCTGACAGTGTCAACAC
>BTQB01000097.1:0-8514 GCA_036985655.1 Anaerolineae bacterium
AACAATTAGGCCAGGATCCAGACCATCGATGCCAATACGATTGGGCCGTAGCCAGGGGGGTTGCATCATTACCAATAGTGGCTGAATATCTCCTGCCGTTGGTGAAAAATAAAGGCAAAATACTGGCCATGAAGGGAGAAGGCGTCATGGGGGAGTATGAGGATTCTTTAAAGGCGATAAGGATACTTGGTGGAGGTGATGGCGCTATCAAAGAAGTTCAAATAAAAACGAACACAACCGTTGACAATTCAGTGACCTCTCAAACATTAATTCATTATCTCGTCGTTATCGAAAAAGTTAAGAACACACCGGATAAATATCCCCGGAGAGTTGGAGTCCCCTCTAAACGGCCACTTGTATAAAGCATTTCAGGCTTCTAGTAAGCCAGAACGGGCGAAGAACTTTAGATAAGTGTCCAGCTCCTTTGCCAGCAGCCGTTCCGGTCCACCAGCATCCTTCACTTTATCATCTGGCAGCTTAAACAACCCCTCTTTATAATGGCTAACCACCATATTAAGAAGATCGTCGTAATTGTTCGTCCCATCCAGGCTGGTGAGAATCGTTGAGGCCAAAAGGTCGATTTCCACTCGCTCATGGCGCAGATTGGTCGGTTGAAATCCCTTTGAAACCTGCCAACGGGCAACACGGCTAGCCAGGGGACGGTCGCTTATCTCCGTAATGAACCTTGAGTCCATCGATTCAAAGTCGACCAGGCTTGAGCTATAGCTGTAAGCTTGAAGTAAAGATGCAGCCACAGAATGCTTCTCGGTCTCGAGATTCAACCCGTCGACGCCCTCAATTAAATTAAGAGCGCCTTCAAATAGTGTATCAAAGGGAATCGCCTTAGGTTGGTTCTCGCGCAAATATAAAAATGCAGCCTTTGAAAGTGAGTGATTGCTGGTGAAAACAGCGCCGTCACTGCCCTCAAACGATTCTTTTACCTCTGGCGACAGATCGGGATCCTTTGATTGTGGCCTAGCTCGTGACATAAATCGAAAATTTCGAACATTCTCGGGTCTAACTCGTCGATTTATGTCAACATTTTCATGAACGAGTAGAGTTCGTCGGAAGGATCCATTGCTTAAAAAATCTAAAAATTGTTCAAAATCAATAAGATTATCGGACATACTTTCGATCTCTTTAAGAATCTCGGGAGTTAGACGGGGATTCATCACCTTGGCAAAATTGGTTTCAGAAAGATATTGGAGTTTATGCTTAGCAGCATGGTCGGCGAAGTCGCGGAAGTAGATCGGGTCATTAAAAGCAGCCAATTCATCATGGAACATCAAGCTGACCGCTTCATCTGAACCAATGACCTTTCTAGAATCCATTGACCTTTTATATGTTTCAAAAACTGAACGATAAGCTGTCAAGCCAGGGGGTATTCCATCGATCATAAAATCAATGATATGACTGCTGCGGTTGGCGATCTCTTTTGCGTCTGCGCTATTCTTGCTGGCGAAAAGCATGACTTCTCGGACCATTTCCATCATGTGCCATCCAGGGTAAGTGTTGTAGCTGATGTAGGCGATTCCTTGAGGTGCAAGGTGCCGGCGGCACAATGCAAGCAAGCTTTCTCTAACCGGTTGAGGAACCCATGAATAGACACCATGGGCAATAATGTAATCAAAGACGCCAAGATTCGAAGGGGTTTCAACTATATCCAGACGCTCCATCTCGATGTTGCCAAGCCCTAACGACTCAATCGCCTCACGGCCGAATTGAATCTGATTAGCAGAGTAGTCAATTCCCAGGATTTGGCTTTCCGGTAATGAGTAAGCCATGGGGATGATATTTCCGCCAATTGCACAGCCCACTTCCAGAACACGGCACTTTTCCGGTTGCGCCGGTTTCATCCCGAATATCGACCCCATGACCGCCAAATAATTTGGATGGGTTTTTCTATGGGTTAAAAACGCATAGGGAAGGGCATCATATTCATGATCGAGAGGTTGATAGTCCATCGGCAAACCTTTGATTCTGAATCAAGTGACGGAAGGATCGAACCGAGTAAACGGTTAATGGATAAATTATTATACTGGCTAACAGTGACGATTCAACGAGTTATTGGGACGATCTGCCAATTGCTGTGAGAAAAACCGGCGATTTTTTTAAGCGTTCTTGAGGCTAATCGTTCGAATCTAAAGTTGGCGTGGCCGTTGGTTCGGAGGATAAGGCGCCAGTTATCGTGCCGGTTGGCGTAGGCGTGTTAGTCGGCGTCGGTGTCGGAGTTGGGACAAACTGGAAATCGGCCTGGATGATAACGAAATTAGTCTGCCCTGGCAGGATCTGGACGTTGCGTCGAAAGAGGTTTCCCCCACTGTTTAAGAAGAGGGTATATTCACCGGCCGGCAAATCTGCGACGACGAAGTTCTCCTGCCAAACTTCATCTGAATTTACTCCAGTTGGCGAATAGGTTCGCTGGCGGCGTGTGGGAATCGTGATCGGTGATTCAACCTTCACAGGACGAACTGTAACCAAGGCGCCATGAATAGGTTTTCCCCGGCTGTCAACAAATCGACCAGCTAAGGTTCCCCAACCTTCATAGGGGGCCAACCATAAGGCAGGGTTGCGCGTACTACCGTAGCTGTTTTCGCCTACTCTTACCTCGAGGTGCAGATGCGGACCGCTTACTTCACCAGATGCACCAACGCCAGCAATTAACTGTCCTCGTTCAACGCGGTCGCCGACTTCCACAAATAATTCTAGTGTGTGGGCATACAGTGTGTACACATTCTGATCTTGCCAGCGCCAATCATGTAGAATGACGACGGTGTTGCCGTAGTAGTTCACTCCAGACCGGGTGCTGGCCAACGGACCTGCCCAGACGACGATACCATCCGATGCAGCGAAGATTGGCGTTCCAGTTTTGTTAGGAAAATCCATCCCATGATGGACACGATAAGGGAATGTCCCAGCTAACATAGGTTCATTACCATACTGGTACCACTCTAAATCATAATTTCGGCTGTCTGAAGCCAGGGGCCGGGCTAACCAGTAATGATCGTCTGGGTGGAAGGATAAGGGCACAGTCATTGGCGGCGGCCGCCAATCCAAGAGAGGATCAGGACCCGATTCCGCTTCCCGATTTTGTACAGCTTGATCTGGCCTTATGCCCTTGTCTATTGCTTCTGGAGTGGCTGAGCTATGGACAGAAAGAACAGTTGGAGTTATTTCTCTGTTTTTTATGGCGCTTACCCAGTTAAGATCTGTTGTGCTTATAGGTGAAGGTTGAGGAGTCTTCGTCGGCCGATTTGGGGTATTGTTAGTTTGCGGCTTTGGCTTTACCTGGCGAGCAGCCGTCAGGGTGGGGGTAGGAACAGCACGCGTTATGGGACTTTCAACCCGAGAACAAGCGGAGAGCAAGAAGATGCCGAGGGCAAGAAGGGCAGTCCTGATTGATTTAAGGTGTACCAATAACCCTCGCCAGTTCATCTTCTGTATAGATCTCTAAAACAGCTTCCTCCCAGGTTAATCCCTGGCGATTCTCAAAGTGCCAGTAACGGATTCCCTGAAAAAATGAACGCCAATTTTGTAATGCCGGGACCCTTTGCCAGTTATAGTCGGCCGCCAGTGAAGTAAAGTCAACGTAGTACCCATCGGGAATCGCATCCTTTACCTTTCCCCCGAGTTCGTAGTAGGAGGGATCATTACCATAACGCGAAGTGAAATCCCATGGCTTATCTCTCATTGGCTCGCCTTGTGAACCATCTTGAATCGCTGTGCGCAGGTAGATTCGCCAATATGTTCTTGGACCAACTTCTTCACGGACAACCTCTACCTGCGGATCGAGGGATAAAGGGAACCGGTAGTAAAAATCAAATGCTCGACCAGCCTTATTCCAACTCTTAAAACTTTCCCCGGTTGACGGGCGAACAGCTAGAGCTGTAAACATATTATCTAACCGACCAAGAAAATCCCATCCCGCTTCTTGTACGACCCTTGCCCGGAGAGCCTCAAAGGATCGATCGACTCGATCGCTCAAGTATGCGGAAGGGGCATCGACATCAACGGGCCAAATTAGATATGGCGCTCCTTCCTGACGAATTGGACTTTTATATTCAGAAAAGAGAGGTATGTCGCCCTCAGGGTGTCTGGTAAGGTCTAAATTGTCGGGCAGATTATTGGGTGACCAGGAGAGATCGACGATCCAATCATCAGTTGCAAAGGCTTGAGAATTTGCGCTCCAGGGATTAATTGAACCACCCACGATAAAAGCTTTTTCATCTTGTCGATGGATGAAGAGTAGTTCGCCATCTGTTCCAGACCACACTGGATAGCTGCCTTGACGGATAAGGACGGGTTCTCCTTTTGACCGGTAATTGGCCAGCGGCTGCACGTAGGTTAAATCGAACCCAGCTTCAGCTGTCTCGTAGGCAATATTATTACCAGTCGGATCAAATGTAGGATGATCTTCCGATTTATTGGGCGTGTTGGTGATATTAATGGCCATCTCGTCAGTTGTGGCCTCGAGAGTTAGAACAAAAATATCTGGGTCGCCATCGCGCCTACTGGTGAAGGCGACATGGCGTCCATCAGGTCCCCAAACTGGAGAGTAATCATCGGACCCGTGTTCGGTTAGACGAATTGGAACGCCATCACCGCTGGCATCAACAATGAACAGATCAAAGTTATCGTTTTGGTAGGATTCATAAACAAGCCACCGGCCATCTGGCGACCAGCTGGGTTTTGCATCAAAGGCCAGCGAATCGGTAATCCGGCGTATTTGTGTTGTAAGTAAATCCAGGATATAGATCTCCCAATTGCCATCTCGATGAGAGCTAAAAGCTATGCGTCCCCCCTCTGGGCTCCAGGCCGGGTCGCGGTCATCGGCTGGATGGCTGGTAAGACGGAAAGGCGCCTTTCCCCCTTCAACTAAAGCATATATGTCGCTGTTGCCATTTTTGCGCAGTGTGAATACCACGGACCCAATATTACGGGGAGTTTCATCAAGTCCTGGAGGGCCTTCAGAGGCTTCCAATACAGGTGGCGTACTTTCTGTTTGGGTGATTACTTCGGTCGCTTTTACAGGAGGCGACTTTGTAGGCAATATGATCCTTGTTGGTTCTGGAGTTGGTGGTTTGGGTGATGGTCTTTGTTCGGCAAGAGCACGATGGGGCGCGAAAGATTCCTCTGGTTTTGGCCCCTGGCTTGGGATAACGCCCAGAGCCATGATAATCAGTGTAATAAGAAGTGCGATTATAAAGCGATTCACTCGAAATGGCGTTCTGGTTACATGGGCTCTAAGATTATTGAGCATCCTTCCTAAAGTGAATGACCCCAAGAGGATATATCGTTTTACCCAAAAGGCAGCGGTGGTGAGAGAAAAATATAGCTTTAATAGGGATCGGCGCCCGATACCGGGTACGGCTTTGACTGAGGGAACTGCCACATCATAGGCGAGCCAATCTGCAAATACTCGCAAGCTTAGCCAACCAAAGGATAATGGATGCCTTAGTATGTTGCGGAACAGCCATTGAATTGGCTTGCTGATAAATTGCAGTGGTCGCCAGAAAAACCAGGTTAGCAGATTGCGAAGGGCGATGCCTAAGAGACCAAGATACTCCCATATGGCGAGTAGAAATCGGCGAAAACTTCGCCCAATATAACGAAATGGCGAGAGAAACACCGACAGCAGCCAGCGGCCGGCTCTGACCAGGTGACTACCCATATTAGCGTCAGTGTAGCATGGTGGTTACCCGCGTCAAATAAGATTTTGGTCACAATAAGGAAGATTTCGCTCTAGTTAAGAGGGGGTCTCCATTAAGCGATATTAAGGGACCTTTGTTTTATTAACGACATCGGTTAGGATGGCTGTCCAACACGAATTGTTAGGCAATTCAGATTATCAATACCCGTGCACCTTTTTCATAATTATGAGGCGAGATCTCTTTGGGCTTGAATCGTTACCTTTATGAACCAATAAGCTCGTTAACCCATATCGCAGGGGCAATAGCAGCTGTATCGGGGTCGATCATGCTAATTATCTTGACCTGGGGCGAAGCGGTAAAAATGCTTTCCCTGGGCATCTTTGGGTTGAGCATGGTTACGCTGTATACAGTAAGCGCCCTTTTTCACGGCATCAAGCTGCCTGAAAATAAGAGAATGTGGCTCAACCGCATGGATCATGGGGCGATTTTTCTGCTCATTGCTGGAACCTATACGCCGATTGTGGCAGTGCTGTATCCATCAGGCTGGCGAATTGCTATTTTGATAGTAATCTGGCTGTCTGTTCTGGTGGGGGTCCTATATAAACTGTTCAGCAGGCGAATTCACGGCATCCTAAATGCTTCCATATATCCGTTGGTGAGCTGGGCAGGAGTTGTTCCTGTTTTGTTTTTCGCTCAGATAAGAGCTGTTTTTTCGGGAGGGGGAATCTGGCTAGTAGCCTTGGGCGGCATTATTTATATGGCAGGATTTTTCATTTATCTTTTCAAAAAGCCAGATCCCTGGCCAGATATGTTTGGTCATCACGAAATATGGCATCTTTTTGTTCTTGGGGGGACATTGAGCCATTTTCTATTCATGGTTCTTTATATCGTTCCTTATCAGGCCTGAGACCACTCTTGGCTGAGCAGCGAGTAACAGACCATGTCACGATGCTGTCCTTTGAAGAAAGCAGCCTGCCGCAGCAGCCCCTCCCTCTGAAAATTTAACCGTTCCAACAATTTAATAGATGCGTGATTTTCTGGAACAACAAGGGCTTGAAGTCGATTAGCTTTTAATGAAAGAAAGCTAAACCGAATGACAATATTCAAGGCTTCAAACATTAAGCCTTTGCCCCAATAGGGCTGAGCAAGATCGTAACCCAAATCAGCGCTGTGATTGTCCCTGTCTAATTTTATACCACAGGTGCCAATAACGATGTCATTTTGAAATTGTGCTATCCCCCAGCGAATGGCTTGCCCCATTTCGTAGCGAGCTGATTCCGAAGCCATGAGTGCTAATGCATCTTGGATCGATGAAAATGTCTCCAACTCGTAATATTTTGTAACTTCATCGTTGGAGAAAATCTGAAAAAGTGCGTCGGCATCACTGGATTTTAACTGCCTTAAACGCAAGTTTGCTGTTTGGAGTTCCGGAAAAGGTGTTATTGGTAGGTGGAGCATAATCCCACAGATCATCGATTGTTATCGACAGGGGGCCGACGCGGGCTGAGCGCCGGACATGGAGCATTCGCTAAGTTATTCAGTAATTATAATTGGATATGGAAGGTCGACAAAAACCGGCCGAGGATCTTGATTATGACTTAGATGCAGTGCCAATCATAGCCAGTTAATTAAGCCCAAAGGGTTTCTGGTTTTTCTTCTAGTTCTCCATCAACGAAAACATCAACCTTCTCATTGAAAAAGCAGAGTAATCCCTCAATTTTTTGGGCTTCCGCAAGCGGCTCTAAATATCCCCATACGATATTACGATAGTCGACACCAGCGACATTTACATTCCAATACGATGCAGTGCCTTTGTATGGACAATCAGTTTTGGCCCGGCTGGTGGTTAACAGATCCATGCGGATATCATCTTGAGGTAAATAATATCGGGTTGGTAGGCCAGTTTCGAAGAGAACCACAGGTCGCTGGCAATTGGCAACCGTAACCCCATCGATGACAATTCGGATTTTGCGGGAGCTCTGGATAGCGTCGACTCGATGATAGGGATCACGGGGATGAACAAATATCTCCTCTTCTTCCTCAAACCAGTGATCCATCTTACGCCAGTTGAAGGCGATATAACCCCTTAAGGCAGCTAAATCACCATCGCTGTCTTGATAGCTCCAGGCACCTGAGTCGGCCGATCTATCATCAACGACAACATCATAATACTGGCGCCCATCATTCCCAGTCCGAGCACTATGAAGCCAGTCTATCTTGACATGTTCCGCCGGAAAATAGTAGGCAAGGCGATGACCATCCCTTACCAGAAGGGTCTCCTTGCTGTCGGCAATCACCTGATTATTGAACTGGACCCGTACCCATCTGGAAGTTGGCTCTATTCGCGGCTTCTTAACCTCAGTTATTGTTGCTGTGCCGTTTTTTGTTAGGGTTTGCGCCATAATAATTATTTCCTTTCGATAATGATTGAAAAGCAGTATGTCGTTAGCTCAAATAGGTTTACCAAATAAGATTGTCTGTTGAGAAGGGAGGCAGTCCCAAAGAACGGTTAGATATTAGGGGGATAATGGCTAAATTACTGCAACTGAGATTACAAAATGACCGAAGGCTGCATCCCCAGAGGGTCAGAACAGTGACGACCCCGTTTTATTCATCGTGAAAAATCGTTCAGCGAACAACGGAGGACAACCAGGGTGATATCATCAAATGGCGGAGCAGCAAGAACGCCTTTTCCGGTAACATCGGCGGTCACAATACGGACTTGATCAGGCGGGTCTAAAGGAAAGATGAAATCATAAAAGTCTCCCCCAACCTGGCGGGCGGAGCGATAATCGGCCGCGAATTCCCAACCAGGAATATCGGGGAAGAGATCAGTTAAAAAACTTAGCTGGATTCGCCTGGT
>BTQB01000098.1:0-8497 GCA_036985655.1 Anaerolineae bacterium
GATACCTCGAGCAAGCCCTTATCTACAGATTCAACTGCCACATCCAACAGATCTTGAAGGTTGTGCCGGCCGTCTAAATACCCAAGGAGATCTCGAGGAAATTGATCCATCGTTACGCCCTGGTGATAGAGGTTAGTCACAGGCTGTTGGTTCAGGGCTTGGTGGCGGGCCGTTGCGCTTGCCAGCGGTTTTTCACTAACCTTTGTAACAAATTGTGGTAAGAAGGTATGGAAGCGCATCAGATCAATACTTTGGACGTAAAAACGGACCAAATTGTGTTTCAATATCTCGACTTCTTTCGTTTTCTGTTCACCCTTGATATCAGGACCATCTGTTGAAGCCAGGATCTGCCAGCTTTCATCCACCAGCTCCTGGAATGTCACAGCTCTTGGATAAGCGCGGCTCAGATGGATTAAGGCAGCTTTGGTTAGGGGGTGGGCTGTCGAACAGCGGAGATCGTTGGGCCCTTCGAAGACCATTATCTCTGCTAAATTCACATCAGTTATACTCGACGGGGCGGTCATCTGGGAGGTGAATAGCAGCTTAGCCAGCTGCCCGGCATCGATGGTCCGGTTGATTGGCAGCTCCTGGCGGCATAATAAAGTCTGCCGGAAAAATCGATTGCGTAAGAAATCCATGTACTGCTCTATTTCAATATCATCGTCGACATCAGCCATGACAACCTTGGCCACCTCCTCTGGCACCTGGGTGGGTGAATTGAGATCGGCATTTGCCAGGTATTGGAGGCCATGGTCGCCAGCCCGTTCGATGAATTCGCTGAAGTAGATAGGGTCATTAACTTCTTCAAGAAAATCATGTCGAACATAACCATCTTGCGAATCTTTAATCTGCCCCTGAACATGAACAAATATCTGCCCAAGAAGCGGCTCCCAATTAGGCATCATCTTGGATAAATATTCGATTATCGATCTGGCCGACTTGATTCGATCCTGGTTGTCGGAGGAGCCTCTTGTGTGGAAGAACATGAAGTCCCGGACAATCCGGTATAAGTGCCAGCCCGGGTATACGTTGTAGCTGAAATAAGCAATACCATTGGGAGATAGGAGTTCCTGGCAAAGGCTCAGTATTTTGTTCTGAACTTCTTGGGACACCCAGGAGAAGATACCATGGGCGATGATGTAATCGAATTGGGTCAATTTTTGGTCCTTAAAATGGCCCACCGATTGGATCAGAGCTCTGTCTATTTCCATGAAATCCGACTCCAGGAAAGAGATGTTTTTTACGTCCAGTTTGGAGGCAGTTTCCTTCGCTTCTTTGACAGCCGTTCCTGAAAAATCAATGCCCAGACAGTCACTTCCAGGCAAGGAGTAGGCGATAGGGATTAGATTGCCGCCGCTGGCGCAGCCCAGCTCTAAGATTCGACTTCTTTCTATTGGTTTTGGGCTGATGCCAGTCAATAATCCCAGGGTTGCCAGGTGATCCGGGTGAGTCTGGCTGTACGAGTAGCTTGGATAAGGAATCCGGTTGTAGGTATCAGCTGTGGGATTACCAGGTGTTCGACCAATCATATATCGTATATTTTTCAAAATTCTTGACGATAAAGTGTCGTAGATTCAGCACACACGTGCAACTCTGAAAGTTGGGATAAGGGGTAAGGCGCGGTCCCTTTGATTGTGCCATACATCGCCTTGTTGATTGAACATCGCTGAAAGCAATAGCATCGCACCTTTATATTGTTACGACAAGATTTGAATTTTGATCGTATTTGGGCAATTTGCTTGACAAAAAGAACAAATCAATGTATTTTACTGATTGGTTAATTAACCATATAGTAAAATAAGGTAAAATCATAATCATGAGGAGTGATGATGACAGACTAAGCCAGACCTTTGCAGCATTGGCAAACTCGACGCGGCGGGCGATTTTAAAGCGTTTAGCGGAAGGGGAAGCAACCGTTAACGAACTCGCAGAGCCGTTTAATTTGAGTCTGCCAGCCATTTCTAAGCACATCAAAGTATTGGAGCGTGCAGGGCTAATCACCCAGGGGCAAAAAGCGCAATATCGACCCTGCACAATCGACGTAACGCCCCTAGAAGAAGTTTCCAGATGGACAGACCAGTACCGCCATATTTGGGAGGCACGCTTTGACCGCATGGATGACTATCTCAATCAACTTAAGAACAAGGAGAAAGACAATGAGTGACAGCACCATTAATAAAGATGCGGTTGTAATTGAACGCACTTTCGATGCACCCGTAGACCTTATCTGGCAGATGTGGACACAACCCGAGCATTTCAAAAAATGGTATGGCCCAGATGGCTTCACCGTGCCCGTTGCCGATATGGATATGCGTGTCGGTGGCAAGCGCTTGATTTGCATGGCATCACCTGATGGCAGTATGAAAATGTGGACGACAGGTGAATACACAGAAATTGTCACAAATGAGCGTCTCGTCTATACAGAAAGCCCGGCTGATGAAAATGGCAACGTGGTTTCGCCATCTGCAATGGGGATGCCCGACGGGTACCCCGCCACGACCGAGGTCACAGTGTTATTGCAAGATCTTGGTGGGCGTACAAGAATGGTTATGACGCACGCAGGTGTACCTGCAGACTCAGGTGCAGGCGGCGGTTGGGAACAAGCCTTCGACAAGTTGGCAGAGCACATTGTAACTGTCCTCAACAACAAATAATAGGGCAGGTTGGTTAAGGGCTATCCTCAGGATAGCATCATCCTCAATACATAACATCATCCCAGGGCAGTCATGTGCAGTCGCACATGACTGCCCTGAAAATCCATCACACACAAGAATTAGACAATCGAAACCTCATGAGCTATACTCGACGCCTCATAGTGAAGCGCAATCCCCGCTAACAGCGGGGTTATTTATTTCCATTGAATAATAGCCGGAGGGTTTACGTCAGCTACAGTTAGGAAAGATGTTTGTGGGTGAGAGAAATGAGTAGAAATAATGTTGTCTACGTGACCGAAGAAGGTCTGGAAAAAATTAAGCAAGAGTTGGAACATTTGAAGGGCGAGAAAAGAGAGGAAATTTCTCAACGGCTCGAGGTAGCTATCTCCCATGGCGATCTTTCTGAAAACGCTGATTATGCCTACGCCAAGCAAGAACAAGCCTTTGTAGAAGGCCGGATAAAGGATCTGGAGGATTCGCTTCGGCGAGCAAAGATAATCGAAAATGACGGCCGCAACGACCGGGTGCGGGTGGGAAACACGGTTACCGTGGTGGAAGAAGGTTTTGAAGATACACCAGAGACCTATTTTATCGTCGGCGTCCATGAGGCCGATCCAGGCAACGGCCGTATTTCAAATGAATCTCCTTTCGGAAAGGCCCTGCTCGGCGAGAAAGTTGGCGCCAAGGTCAAAGTAAATACACCAGCAGGCATCATTGAACTCAAGCTGACGAAGATCGAATAGCCCAATACACTCTAAAATATGTTAAAAAGGGCGCTAACAAGCGCTTTTTTCATTCAATATCCAGTTTTTTTATTCCTCCGGTATAGTCCATTCTTTCAACTGCAGGAAATCGGACCCGTCTGACAGCCCCAGCCGCTCCCCAGTGACTGGATGGTATACGCCAAGATTAAGGGAGGCAGCTTCAGCGCCAGGTGGTATGTCTAGATTCAACAGCTGGAGAACGAGATCGCCCCTTTGCCAATGAATAGCAGGCGCCCCCAAAGCATCATCCTGGGCGATGATCTGACCGCTGCTGTCGACTAAATGGAGGAAAAGCGATCGAGGTTCGCCGACTGGTGAAAGTACCTGCCAGTAGGTGATAAGCTGGCAGCCCCCACCCACCTCACAGGGCTCTATCCAGTCATAGCCAATAAGGGCCAATTCTTCCCCGAAATTTATATTGGTGGAAATCTCAGGTTGAATATCCTGGACCTGGTCCAGATCGTACAACGTGAAAGATCCCATTTCCTGGGCTTCCGCTCCCCAATCAAATAATCGTTCCTCTAATATTGGATTAAGCGGCAGGATGGTTGGCCTGATGATCCTGGGATAACCACCGTCCACCGCATCAGGCAGGATCAGGCTGGTAGATGGGTCGAAGAAGCGAATTGAAAGGTCCTCCCGCTTCAAGGACAGTTCCATCGTTGGTGGATCCATCGTTTCCGGCGTCCAGCCGCCAACGGCCACAGGCCGGCTGTCATCGGAATTATCCAAATAGGCCGCGCTGTCAGAGAAAGCTTCCTGCCAAACAAAGCGAACTTCCTCTTCGGCAGGCCATGTTTTAAAGATCCCCCGTGAACTACGACCTATATAGAAGAAAAAAACAATCGACAAGGCGAATATTGAGGCAATTCGCCAATATTTTGTGGATAACACTGTGGAAACTGTGGATAAACGCCTTAAATAGTGAATAACTTTTAATCCTATAGCGGGAAATATGGTAATTATTGGTAAGGCATTTATCATGCGTATGCTGCTTGGAGCATCTATAGTTACTATACTTGGTATAAATGACGAAAATAGCCAAAGCACAAGCAAAGCATAACGAGGTTCTCTATATCGCCAGAAGGAAATGGCCACTCCAATGTAAAAGAATATGGCCACCAGGGGTTCAAATACCGGTAGAAAGGCAATATTATTCCGCCATAATGGATCGCCGGATATTCCAAACATGGCCAATATCTTGATACTATTTTCTATTATTGGGCGGAAATCACCTCCTAACATTGATACCAGGGGTTGGTTCACTTCACTTAGTCGAGATTCAATGCCAGGGTTAATTAGAAGGAATAGAGCTAGGGGAGCTGCGACGAGCAGGAATACGAAAAAGAAGCGGCCGATCCCCCGCCGGCTGATTCGGAATTGATCTCGATGAAAAACAAAGAGATAAAGTGAATAAAGAGCATAAAAAATGGGGACAACCCTGCTGGCCATATATGTATAGAGACTTAATCCAGCCAGAATCGCAGCTACGATGAAGAATCCGTTAGACGAAAGACCCTTCACATTGGACCGGTCAGCCTCATCCTTAGCTGCCTGCTCCCATCCCCGCCACCAAAAGTAAAGAGAAGCGCCGGATAATAGGGGCAGCGAAATGGCTCTCAGGGCCAGGCGGCTGTAAAAGAGCGGCCAAAAAAGCACGGCCAGCAAAGCAGCAGCAATAAGCGCGGTTTTTACATCGAAAAGCTTCCGGGCCAGGGAAAAACAGACCGCGACCAGCAATATGCCGGCAAAGACAGAGGGCAGCCTCAGAGCCAGGATGTTATCGCCTAGAAGGGCTGTAAAAATGACCTGGACATAATGGAATCCGGCTTCGTGACCGTAGGCTTCGGCAAAGTAGAGGCCGTGGTTTCCAGCTAAGATATCTTTGTTAATGAGCCATTGCGCCACTTCATCATGGGCGAGCCCTGGCGGCGACAGCTCTATCAAGCCGATAATCCTCAAGGCCGCTGCTGCCAGCAGTATAATTACGAGAATAAAGAGGGGGCGCCTTTCAATTTTCAACAAGGCTTCCTTGGCCATCAATCAGGCTCCCGAACTCGTTGGCGGCCGTTCGTCGAGAGAAAGGCGGCTGGCCAGGTTGGCCGGTAAGACAGTGGCCAGGATCTGCCTCTCCTCCTGGCCAAAGAGTTTTAGAGCCCAAATAGCTCCAAAATAGGCTACTATTCCTAATATCAAGCCCACTATGAGATGGACCTGGCCCCCGATCACAATGGCCCAGATCATAACCGCGGTCAGAACCAGGGGGCGTTTGATTATTTTCAGCCAACCAATATCCTGCATCGATCCCTTGATGTAATAGGCAAAAATGAGCAGCAAGAGCAGTTCAGAAAGTATGGTAATGATAGACGCTGCCACAATGCCAAACAATGGCAAGAAGATCAAATTAGCCCCTAAATTAAAGCCGACGCCAACTATGAAAGCGGTGGTTAACCGCTTTTCTAATCCCAGGGAGATGAGGACATAATTGGTAACGCTGTTCAGCCAGCCGATGGGAATTGACCAAATTACTATCTGTAATGCAATCGCTCCATTTGGCAAAAACTCCTGCCCCCCCAATAAGCCGATCATGATCGGGGCCAGCAGCGTTGTGAAAGCGGCTAAAGGCAAAGACAAGAGCAGCATAATTTTGATGGACAATCGAAAGGTGCGGGTCGCCGACGAGATTGATGACTGCACCTGGCGAGAGATGACGGGAAAGAGGGCGAAAGTAAAGAAGGCCGGAACAATATTGAAAGCGTTTACCCATTTATAAGCGCTGTTATACCAACCGACCGTTTCTTCACCATTAATCTGGCGCATTAGGGGGATATCAATTTGAAAGAAGATAACCGCCAGGAGGTGATTGAGCATCAGCGGGTAGCTGAGGATCAGCATCCGGCGCTGCAAAGATAGATCCACGGTCCAGGGGCCGCGCAGGGGAAAGAGGCGGAAAGCGCCCACTATTAAAATGATCATAGTAATCAAGTTGACTATGATTGAAACAGCGGCCAGCCCTACAAAGCTGTAGCCCAGCAGGAGAACGATTACACCCAGGGCAACCTTGAGAATAGTGGATACTGTGGTGATTGCTGCTGGATACTCGGCCGTCTCAAAGGCGTAAAATAAGCCGGCAAGACCTTGACCAATACCAGAGAAAATCATACCTATCATAAATAGGATAATGGCAATGGTCGTAGGCTGATCGAGGGGGTTAGCCGAGAATTGAACGACAGCCAGGTAGATAATTATGGGTA
This sequence comes from Anaerolineae bacterium, assembly GCA_036985655.1. Taxonomy (GTDB): domain Bacteria; phylum Chloroflexota; class Anaerolineae; order Promineifilales; family Promineifilaceae; genus UBA11865. The sequence goes on from BTQB01000098.1 coordinate 6,673, forward strand.
ATGCGCCAAATACGGCCGTGCCCACCCGCAAGACCGAGCTGTTCAACAGGTAGCGGCTGGCCTGGGATTTATCCTTGGAAACCTCCCTGATAATCAAGGTGTTGAGCCCCCAATTAGAGATAATTTCAAACCAGCCGGCGATGATAATTGCCGTGGCATAGCTGCCGGCGTTAGCTGGGCCAAGTATCCGCAGATAGAAAGCGGCGAAAACGAAATCAATTCCCTTGTTGAATAAGTTAAGGGCCATGGGGGCCAGGCTGTTCTTGGCGATGCTGGTGGTATCAGTCAAAGGCCCGCTCGGCCGGTAAATTCGGCGCCAGGTCCAAACGGCCGAGGCGAAGGTTATTATGATGACCGCCATGAAACTGATGAGCCCACCCAATTTAAAGGAAAGCGGGCTGTAGCGGAATCGAACCTGCCAATGACCCGGATCCAGAACGACGCCTCTGAAGTTGCCGTTTACTCGAGTGATTTCTTGAGCAGCTTCTTTACCGGGTTCGCTGCCTGGGTCCTCAACACGACGAACAAAAGCATCCCATCCCGTGAAATAGGTGTCGTTTAAGATCAGCCAGGATGGTTCGTCTACATCCGCTTCAACGATGACTTCAAGATTATCATAGGCGATAACCTTCGCCGGGCTGAATTGCCCCGGAGCGGGCGTTGGGGGCGCATCACCGGACCAATCTTGAGCGGCGATGATGGTGTATTGGCGGGGATCGTACTGCGCCATGGCCGTTAAAGGATCCTCGATCACCAATGATGTGCCCAGGGGGATGGTATAAGCTCTGGGAACGGCCGCCAGGTTCTCATATACCATCAGCCCTTCCCCGCTCCAAAGCGGCTTCAATTTGGGCAGCTCGATTGATTCGGAAGAGATAATGTACTTAACGCCAAGCAGGTCCAGCAGGGGGGAATTGAGGGACTGCCAATCTTTCACCGGCTGCACCCGGTTAAACTGCAGCTCTTCTTGCGGTTCGATGACCCCCATAAAATCAGTGTACTGTTTCAAGATGATTGAGTCATAACCTCGCGCATCCTGGAGTTCATAGGGCCAGGCTGTATTTGCGTTTAAGGGTTTGTCGCCGTGGGGCGTGAAAGTGGTCAACCGCCAAAGTCCGGGCTGATCTTCCAACCACTGGAGGAGCTCGGGCTTGTACGCCAGAAGGGCCGGGTCAACGGAAGCGTTAAAGCCATATCCGGCCACCAGGAGGTCAGCAGCTATGATTAAAAGAATGAATATTATCCAAAAGCGGCGGCCGACCCTCGGGATTACCTGCTGGCTTGCCCACAGCCCAATTCCCGAGGCCAGCAGGAAAATGGCCATGACCAGGGCCTGCCTGGAGATGTGACTGTAAAATGCCTGCGTGCTGGGGAAGGCCTCGGCCGCTCGTTCAAAACTAAGGAACAGCCGTTCGAAAGTTGGTTCAAGTTCACTGTAAAAAAGCCTGGATGCGATTAAGCTAACCAAGATTAATACAGCCAGACTCACCACCAGGTAAGCGGCCGGCTTAACGATCGTCTTGGAACTTTGGCCCTCAGTTCCAGGTCGGCTGTTCTTAACCTCAATGCGCTCTCTTCTCTTTTCAGCCAGAAAATCAAAGCCGTAGCCCGCCAGCACGGCAATCCCCAGGGAAAATGGGAAGACCCAACGAAAGGGGGAATGGAGCTGGTTGATGCCTGGTAGACCGTAGTAAAGCAGGGCGTAAAGCGGTGTGCCAAAAATAAAGGCCAGGGACAAGAAACAGAGTACACCAAAAAAAGCTATCTGCGATCGCCGGTCAGGCCGCTGGCGGACGGCCGACCACAGACCAAAACCGGCCAGTAT
>BTQB01000099.1:0-8396 GCA_036985655.1 Anaerolineae bacterium
ACGGCCCAAGAGGCTGCTTGGAGACCGGATGCTGGTTCATGGTCTCTCCTCGAGGTCATTAACCATCTCTACGACGAAGAAAGAGAGGACTTTCGTGTTTGTCTTAACATCATCTTATATTATCCAGAAAAGTCTTGGCCAGAGATAGATCCGGAAGGCTGGGTAATACAGCGAAAATATAATGAGCGAGATATCGATCAATCACTGAATAATTTCTTGGTTGAGCGAAACGTCTCCCTCAAATGGCTGCATGGCCTGGAAGAGCCCGATTGGACCGCATCCTATGAGATGCCCTTTGGCCCTATGAGGGCTGGCGATATGCTTTCATCCTGGGTAACCCACGATCATTTGCATATGAGGCAGCTTGTTGAGATCCACCGGGCATACACGAATTTTGTAGCCAGGCCGTATTCGCTAAGATATGCTGGGCTCTGGTAAGAATGCCAGCGCCCTTGATGGCTCTCTAAGCGAATTGGATTTCCCTTGTTTCACCGGGAGTATTTGCTTCGATTATTCAGGACCAATGGAACCCTGTCTGAGGTCGCCCACCGGGCTACAATTAGTCTGATGTCTATTTTAGCGGTTCTCGTAATATTGGATTATTCTGGTAAAAGACCTCGAATTGAAAAGGTTTTGAGGGGCGCTTGAAAGCTTTTACATTTTTCAAGTACTTTTCTGTGGCCCAAGAAACAGGTTGGCCTCATAGCCAGTCCAGGATTATCCACTAGCCTGGTAATTTGAGGATACTTGTCATCGATCTGTTTCACAGAAACATACTATCAGTGGAGGAAAAAAATGAGTAGTAGCAGTGGGAGCCAGGATATTCAACGTCAGGTCGATTCAATCCAGCGGGAGTTCAGCCGGTTGGAGGATCAGGCCGAGTTTACAGATGTCCACAGCACTATTGGCCAGATAGAAGAAAGGTTAGCCGAATACCCCCTCGAATTAAAGGCTCTTGAACAGCGCGGATATCTTCACACACGCCAGATACATGAACTGTTGGACATGCTGAAAGGCCAATGGCGAAAGACAGCACCCCAACTACGCTTATCTCTTCGGAAGGAAGAAAATAAAATAACGAGTGCAGTTAAGGGAACCTCGCGCCTGGTATCTCAAGCCAAGAGCGGCCGGCAATCGTCAATCGCGAGCGCCAAGAAATCCCTCGATGATTTGGAGAGGAAGCTGCGGGCGGCCGACCAGACTCTACGCAGCCAATACGGCAACACTGACAGCGAGTTGTATGGAGTGAAAACCTCTCTGACCCGGGCTGAATGGATGATGGACCAACTGGATGAATCGTCAGAAATCAAATTAAGAACCGGTGAGGGTCCCTTACTTGCTGTCGAAAGCGAGTGGCATCGGGATAAAGATGAAGGGCCAAAAGGGCTATTATTTTTGACCGACCAGCGCTTGTTGTTCGAACAGAAGGAAAAAATAGTCACCAAGAAGCGTTTTGGAATCTTTACGGCCGAATCGAAGATGGTTCAGAAATTGTGGATTGACGTCAATGTTAACGATATAGAGTCTGTGAAAGACAGTGAAGAGGGTGGCTTTCTGGGAATGGGTAAGGATGACATCTTAGAGCTCACTTTCTCGGGGAAAGCGGCCGTCTCCCGGGCACGGTTTCATTTAAAGGGACAGGACTCAGCAGATTGGCGGACTGAAATTAAGCGTTCTCGATCCGGGGAGATAGCTAATGAACGGAACGAGGCGGCCGGCGCCGCTTATGCCAGCCAGGCCTTAAGCTTCCCTAGCCAATGCCCAAATTGCCTGGCCCCGCTGCCAGAACCACACCGAGGAGCGACTTATCTTACATGCGAATTCTGCGGGACGTCTGTTGGGCCTAAGGAGTCCGATCAATAACTCATTGTCTTTTGACCGGGAGACCAACCCGGTGACTATAAAATATATAGTCCCATCATTTTAATAGAGATCTGTTGATCGGCGTTCCCTTATGACTGCTTCCAGTTTATCATTATACAGTTAACCCAGCATGTTACTCGCAAGAAGGGTCGTCCGTGCAATTTTCCGGCTGGTTTTACTGTTGGGTACGGCCGCGTATTTTATTTGGATCTTCCCACCCCCTACCCTTTGTCCTGCGGAAAACGAGCCTCGTTCCATTGGCACTTGGGCGGAAAGAACCCCAATGCCCACTGCGCGTTCAGAGCTGGCTGCGGCGGAGCTCGACGGCAAGATTTACGTTGCTGGCGGTCTTCGCCTTACAGGCCCTTCCAATGCATTTGAAATATATGATATTGGAACTAATGTATGGAAAGATGGCGCGCCTTTGCCAGAAAAACTTCATCATTTCAGCCTGACAACCATCGGCCCAAAACTGTATCTTGCCGGTGGATATGAAGGATATAATCTAACAAAACCTGCTGATTCCTTGTGGATTTATGATCCGCCATCGAACAGTTGGACGGCAGGGAAAAGCATGCCTTCAGCACGGGCCGCCCATGCGGCCGCAGCTATCGAGGATAAGTTGTTCATCGTGGGCGGTGTTGGTTCTGGATCTTCCTTCCTTTGGACTTACGACCCGGTCTCCAATAGTTGGGAAACAGTCCCAACGACTTTGCCTACACCCCGAGAACATCTGGGGGCGGCAGCCCTCGAAGGTAAATTGTATGCCATCGGCGGTCGTACGGGAGACCTGGGCAACCTGGCGTTGATGGAAGTATATAATCCAGAAACGAATTCGTGGGAAGGGGCTCCTGCTATGCCAACTGCCCGGGGAGGCATAACCGCCGGAACAATCCAAGGGAAAATCCATGTAGCCGGGGGGGAGGATTTTTATGGAAGCCCAAACTGTACCTTCGGCCAACATGAGGCATACGATCCAATCAATGATTTGTGGGAAACGCTGCCGCCCCTCCCCACACCCCGCCACGGCTTGGCCTCGGCCGTGGTGGATGAGCAATGGTACGTCATTGGTGGCGCCGAGAAGCCAAATGCCTTGACCCTGGTATCAACATCCGATCAAGTTGAGATATATCAACCATAATCCGTCGCCTGCTTTTGTCACCCGCCATCTGGGAAAAGGATGCCTTCATGCCGTTTCAAGATGATATCGGTCTTTTTCGCTGGTGTTTACACCTTTTATCACCACCGGAAGTTATTTTTGAGTTAATTAACACCATCATATTGTACAAAACAGCGCCATGACAATGGGTGAGCTGGCTGTTACCGGTTTTTATCGCCAGCAACCAATCACCTTCCTCAACGGGCGAGGTCCTACGCCTGGCTGCATCGACCGAAAGGGGTTCTGAACACTCGCTTGGGGAAGCAGATGCTCGTCAAGCCGAGGAAGAGCAGCTGTCTTTGAGTGTACCTGCTGCGTTCGCTGCGATTACTGACGTGGGAATTGCTCTTGGCGCCGTCACAGACGTAGCCATGGAAACGGCCGATGTCACCTTGATAAACGACGATTTGCATGGTGTGCTTAAAGCGATTAGGTTATCCAGTGCCACAATGGGCAGTATCAAGCAGAATCTCAGTTGGGTATTTGGTTATAATATCGTCTTGATTCATATCACTTCTGGCATACTGGCTCCGCTCGAATGGGCGCCGGATTTTCTGCGCCAGCTTCACCACATCCTGGCTGCTGCCGCTATGACCTTCTCGGGTATTAGCATTGTTAGCAACGCATTGCGCCTGAAGCGGGTCCAGCTCTAAATAGTTTTTAAGACCACATAAGTTAATCATTCAAGATACAAGTAAAGTACTAGAATGAACTTAACACTACGCATGTATCGGAACGAAGAGGATTATTGGCGGATCCGGGCTTTTCTCCGCGGGGTTTATCTCCTCAACAACCGTCTTGAGAAAAGCTGGCAGGTTTACCGCTTCGATTATTGCCGCTGGCATGTCTTCATGAACATTGTCCACTATAAGTTAGAAGAGGCAGTCGCTATCTGGGAAACTGCTGACGGCAGGGTCGCCGGTGTAGTGAATCCGGAAGGCATGGGTGAAATATTCATCCAGGCGCATCCTGGCTATCAAACACCTGAATTAGAAGAAGAGATGGTAGAATTCGCCGAGAACAATCTCGCACAGCCCGGGCCTGACGGCATGCGTACTTTGCAAATATGGGCACATGAGGATGATCGGATACGCCGGAATATTCTGCAGGGCCGGGGCTATAAGAAAAGCGAGTGGCCCGAGTTTCAACGCCGGCACCCCCTATCCAATATCGATTATAAGCCAACAATACCCCCTGGATACTCTGTGCGATCTCTTGGAGATAAAGAGGAGCTTCCCGCCCGCAGCATGGTTTCATGGAGAGCGTTTCATCCCGATGCCCCGGACAACGATTATGAAGGGTGGGATTGGTATTCAAATGTCCAGAGAGCGCCTCTTTATCGGCGGGATCTTGATATTGTGGCGGTGGCTCCGGAAGGAGAGCTGGCCTCATTTTGCACTGTCTGGTTCGATGATGTGACCCGGACTGGTGCCTTTGAGCCTGTGGGCACAGCGCCGACCTATCAGAAAATGGGCCTGGGCAAAGCGGTTTTGGCCGAAGGGCTTAACCGTCTTAAACATCTGGGAGCAACATTAGCCACAGTCAGCTCTTTTACTCCGCCAGCCCATGCTTTATATAGCTCGATGGGTTTCAATGAGTATTCACTTCTGGAACCATGGAAGGTAGAATTATAAGGGTTGTTTGAATCAGTTCTTCCTAATCCATCACCGTGAATACTATCCCGTTCTTGGATGGATCCTCTACGAGAATACCCAGCCCATGCTCCTTGGCGGGCCATGACGCCCTCTGCAGCCTTTGAATGAGCTTGTCCAGCTCCTTTTTATCAGGCAGCTGGATGGTGAAATAACGTAATCCGATGCTGTTGACCGGCGGAGGTGATGCCCCTACCCCGTTCCAGACGTTGAGACCTAAGTGATGATGGTACCCTCCAACTGAAAGAAAGGATGCGCTTCCCCACAGAGCCATCATAAGATCCAGACCGATCACATCTTGGTAAAAGGTTGTAGCTTCCTCTAGATTCGATACATGCAGGTGCATATGGCCTAAGGCAGTTTCAGGATGAAGCCCTGTCCAGGAATCTGCGCTGTCGTCAACCTCGGTCAACAAGCCCTGGTAATCCAGGGGCTCAGTTCCCATGATCAGTTGGCCATCCTTTGTTCGCCAGCTGGCCCTCGGCCGGTCTCTGTAAATCTCAATGCCATTCCCGTCGGGATCGTCCAAATAGAGGGCCTCACTTACCAGATGATCAGCCCCACCGCTCAGGTTCGTATCAAGATTAACCAGGTTCCTCAGAGAGTAAGCCAGTTCCTGGCGCGAGGGAACCAGTATGGCAAAGTGGTACAGGCCGGTGCGCTGGGGATACTTTATTGCGCCAGGCTGCTCGGTTAGAACGAGTATGTCCTTCTCGCCCGTTCCAACTGTTCCTTTGTTCCCTACACGGGAATGAAGTTTAAATCCCAGAGCAGTTTGGTAGAACAACAGCGATCGCTCTAAATTCGAAACGTTTATATGAACCTGTCCTAAACATACGTCTGGTGACAGCATAGTTTCATCCGCCCTGTTTTAGTTTAATCTCTACCTAGAATTGATCCGTCGCTTTCAGCAAAAGTATAGACCTGTTTTTCAGCTGTTCATCGAAATCTTCTGGAGCTCTAGCCACTGATTACGATTTCAACTTTTCACATTTCACATTCACTGCTTTTTCCCTCGCATTATTGGATCCGATTTTCATTATCATCAGCCGATATGAAGGCAGCAGGTGCTGGCTACAGGGATTTTCATGTCATGCCAGCTGTCGATCGATGATCCACTTCTTATTTATTGTATAAGCAGCAGATGATTAAAAACACTGCATCAAGAGTACGACCTTGAACCTCGGGGTAAAATAACACATATTAATAACCCCTCTCTTTTTGGGAGTGGCCAGGAAAAGTTTTCTATTTCCCAGCTGTGTCTGATAATACTAATCGCGAAACCTAAAAGCTGTCCCTGGCTGTGTCACGGGATGAAAACAGTTCTCGTTATGACAACGATATCCAAAAATCGAATAGCCGGTTTTAGTATGTTTTGTTACTTTTCTTTTCAACCATCAAAGTTATATCACTTATTAGGTATAGTATGGGATATTGACTATACAGAAATGGAAACCATAATTTAATGGACCACTCGGTGGTCGAAATGGTGAATATCTATTCTAAAAGGTGTTATTTTTATGCGAAACAAACCAGTCAAAAGAAGTCGTTCAAAAGACCAGCAAGAGAGATCCAAATTGTGGATGTATCTACTCTTGGGAGCAGCGGCTTTTGGACTAATTGCTCTGGGCTATCTTTTGTACCTTGGTATTCAAGAACCGGAGGCTTTAGCCGGTATCCAGCGCTTTGTCGGTCTATCACGCGGTCACGATGAAACAGAGGATTACTCTGCTCTTGACCTGCCTCCTAGTGGTGGCCTACACAGCGGCATCTGGCAAAATTGCGGCATTTATGAGCAGCCAGTTGAAGCCAATAATGTTGTTCACTCAATGGAGCACGGCGCAGTCTGGATCACTTACAGTCCGGGTTTGTTGGAAAAGGACATCGAAACCCTTCAAGACCATGTTAGGGGCGAAACTCATTTGCTATTAAGCCCCTTCCCCGGCCTTCGTAGCCCGGTTGTCCTCACAGCTTGGGGCGTGCAGTTAGAGGTCGAATCGGCCGACGACGACCGCATAGCAGATTTTATCGATCAATATCAACGAGGTCCGCAAAACCCAGAAGTAGGGGCGACCTGCTCTAACGGCCTGGGCACGCCGATAAACCCGGAGCCATAAGCGTTCCCGCGTCGAGGATGGCGCCTTTTCTAATTATTCCTCCAGAACGAAGAAAGTAGCCAGAATATTGTCTAGTGCTTCCAAATCAGCATCGCTGATGGCCTGGATTACCAGAAAAGTAAAGTATTTTTGATGATCCGGTACAGCTGTAAGCTCAATGATGACGGAGTCAATACTGCCACAGTTAAAATAGAGATCATACAAACCTGTATAAACCTCATCCTCATACTCGTACCGTCCATCATAATCACATTCATCATATGAACCAGACAGTTCATTCAGCAGATCTTCGACGTCGGCGCCTTCTCCGAATGTATCCATAGCGTAGAATACAACCCCTGGCGTATCATAAGTAGACCAAAATCCGTCGAGATTAGTGGCGGCTTGAATCGAGGCAGCCAGGAAAGTGCCATCGTCATCTAGAAGAGGGCTGCCATCCACATCCGACCAATCCAGGGGAACTTCCATAATCAAATCGCCTGTATCATCTACGACCTCGATGTAATCCGTGTATTCTGTCGCCCCAGCTTCTCCGAAATCCTCTCCAACCTGCTCTTCAACCTCTTGAGCAAATGAGAATAGGACGGCTAACTCATCACCATTAAGCTGCCCAGCAAGCACTTCCTCGGTAGCGTAACGAAGCACCTCAACGCTGAGGGTATCTTCCGGTCGATGGCTTCGAAGAATGTCACAATAATCGGCCATCGTTCCATCCACTCCCAGCACCAATCCTTCGATTGCGGTGATGATATCTCCTCCTTGTATCCCTGCCCTATCAGCTGGTGAGCCAGATTCAACCGATGAAACCCACACGCCACTGGTGTCACCAGTGTTTACTGTAAACCCGTTGACGCCAATTGAAGTTACATCTTGTTCTGCTTGAAGCTGGTCCAGGATCTCCAGCACCTCGTCCCGGGCTATGGCAAAATGCTGTCGCGTCTCTGTGTTTCCTGCATAATTTACCCCCACAACCTTGCCGTCTGCTGTTACAAGAGGCCCGCCCGAATTGCCCGGGTTGATGATCGCATCATGTTCGATCACAGCGTCTACTGATGACCAGTTTGTTTCGCCTCCAGCATTTTCCTTAGACACAATGCCGCTTGTTAAGGTGAATTCCGGGTCACCCAGGGGGAAGCCTGCCGCATATACCTCGAGTCCGGTTTTAATAGGGCCATCATACCACTCAAAATAGGAGTACCCATCTCCTTCAATATCTATCAGGGCAAGATCGCTGCATTCCGATACACCAAGAACGCGGGCATTGAGAGGTTTGTCTTCGCCTGAAAGATACACTCGCAGCAGAGCTGCTCCGGTTACGACATGGTTGTTTGTCACAGCAAGGCCTTCTTCATTGATGATGAAGCCTGACCCAGCACCGGGAATATTTAATTGAAGTCCAAACTCGGGATCAACAAAACTACCTTCGGCAACAATCTGTATGACTGCTTTTTCCAGATCTTCCAGGCCTGAAACCACGCCGGCAGCAGTTTCCTCTATTGGCTCCTCTTCTTGTTCTTCAGGCGTTGGCGCTGCTAGCGTTGGCGCTGCTAGTGTTGGCGCTGCTGGCGTTGGCGCTGCTAATGTGTTTTCTTGTACAGGCTCAAC
>BTQB01000100.1:0-8386 GCA_036985655.1 Anaerolineae bacterium
TAGAATTGGCATGATTCTTCCAATACCGTCATTTTCATCCATGGTGGTGCGCCGTGGCGCGTGTAGTCTCCTTCGAAAATAGGACACGGATTAACACAGATTTCACGGATTAGAATTGGCATGATTCTGCGCATATCGTCATTTTCATCCATGGTGGTGCACTCTCCTGAAAATAGGACGCAGATTAACACGGATGACCACGGATCAGATACTTCGGCTACGCTCAGTACAAGTTTGTTTTCATCCCTGTTGGTGTGCGTTAGCTCATGAAAACTCCTTAAAATTTAAACACTAAACACGCTCGATCTTTACTTTTCCAAACAGCCCGTATGGTTTAATCATTAAAACGATAATTAGAACAAAATATGGAACAATGGTGCTCAAGGCCAATTGGCTGGGGGTATAACCAGCAACAAAGGCTTGAAGCAGTCCAATAAAGACACCACCGACGATAGCTCCACGAATAGAATCTAAACCTCCTAGGATAACGACTGGAAAAACAACCAACCCTAAGCTAGCAACAGCCAGGCTGACACCGATGATGTTGGCTACGATGACTCCGGCCAACACGGCCGTTACTGCAGCAATGGACCAGGCAAGGGCAAAAACTTTTTTGACGCTTATCCCCATGGTCAGGGCTGCTTGTTGGTCATCGGCCGTAGCACGCATGGCGATTCCCTCGCGGGAAAAACGGAAGAATAAGCTGAAGAGGATAAAAAGAATAGTGACAAGCCCGATAGTAATCAGGCGGTCAGACGGAATAGTTGCCCCAAATATATCAATAGGCTGGTCAGGTAGAAACGGTGGGAAGGGACGGCCGGTAGTCCCCCAGATAGCACTAACGATAGCCCGTAACAAGCTTGACAAACCTATCGTCACCATGATGACTGAGATGATCGATTCGCCGATCAGTGGGCGTAAAATGAATCGCTCGATCAGAATTCCGAGCAGTATAGCTATTAAAACGGTCCCCAGGACGCCAGCGGGCCAAGGCAGACCAACCTCGACAATGAGCCCAAAACTGATGAAAGCACCGACAACCATGAAATCCCCTTGAGCAAAATTTAGGACGTCGCTGGCCTTATAGATAAGGACAAAACCCAGGGCAATAAGGGCCAAGATAGCGCCGTTAGTCATTCCGGTTAAGGTTAACTGTAATAGCTTTTCCACAAAGGTTCTCCGATCACATAACGTTTATCATTTCTCTTAATCGCCATCGAGGGTCTCGATACGTAGCTTGGTATTTAGCGTCGCTGTTCGTCCATCCTGGTAAGTAATATTCATTGTCACTTCCAAGAATTGTTCCTCTCCGTACAAGGCTGTGATAATGTCGTCATACCGTTGGGAAACATAACCCCGCCTCACTTTGCGCGTTCTTGTAAGCTCAGCATCATCTGCATCCAGCTCCTTATGCAACAATAAGAATCTGCGAATCTGGGCAGCTTTGGGGAGGTCAGCGTTAGCTCTCAACACCTGTTCCTTCACCAGGTTGTATACTTCGGGTTTCTGGGAAAGGTCCGTGTAGGTTGTGTAGGCGATGTGGTGACTCTCAGCCCATTTACCTGTATTTTTCATGTCAATATTGATCATGGCGGTGACGAATGGCCAATCACCCCCGAAGACAACGGCTTCTTTTATGTGTGGGCTGAATTTCAGCTTATTCTCGATAAATTGGGGGCTAAAAGAAGTGCCATCATGGAGTATCATTACATCCTTGGCCCGGTCGATGACGATTAGGTGGCCGTCATCGTCGAAATAACCAGCATCCCCGGAATGGAGCCAGCCATCGATGAGTGTCTCCTGTGTCGCTTCCTCATTCTGGTAATATCCTACGAATATTGCGGCCGATTTCAGGAGTATCTCTCCGTTCTCGCCAATGCGGACTTCGGTGCCCGGGACAGGTGTGCCGACTGTATGGAATTTGACATCACCATCGCGATGGAGAACACTGATGCCGCTGGCTTCTGTTTGCCCGTAAATTTGTTTTAGGTTGACACCAATTGCATGAAAAAAGCGGAATACATCGGGGCCAAGAGCCGCGCCACCAGTATAGGCTCTCTTTAAATGTCTTAAACCGAGCTGATCCTTAAGCATTTGGAAAATAAACCAATCGGCCAGAAAGTAACGCACCTTCAGTGAAAAATCGGGGACCTCTTTGTTGAAACGGATATCAGCCATTTGATAGCCGACCTTCATCGCCCAATCATAGATGGATTTTTTCAGCCTACTGCTGTCCTCCATCTTTACCATGACTTGGCTAACAAGATTTTCCCATATGCGAGGGGGGCTAAACATCGAATGGGGTCCTATCTCACGTAAATCTGCCATAGCCGTTTCTGGTTTCTCAGGAAAGTTGAGGGTGAAACCTTTTTGCAGACTGCAGGCAAAGGACATCATCTGCTCACCAATCCAGGCCATGGGTAAAAAACTGACAAATCTGTCCTCGGGCTCGAGCGGATCGATCTCCATCAACTGTCTACCCATGGTGATGAGATTATTATGGCTAATCATGGCCAGTTTGGGATTCCCAGTAGTTCCGGAAGTTGTCGATAAAATGGCCACATCATCCGACTTTCCCTCCTTGACCTTTGTTTCAAACCAGTTTGGATTTTCCTGTTCAAATTTTTCCCCTAGCGCTTCGACATCAGGAAAATACATTAGGAACGGTTCAGAATAGCTGCGTAAGCCTTTGGGATCATAATAGATGACCTTTTCCACGCCCTCCAACTGGTCCCACATCTCAAGAATCTTATCGACCTGTTCCTGATCCTCGACGACGATGAACTTCACGCCAGTATGGGTGATGATGTAGACTATCTCGCTGACTATCCCATCCTGGTAAATACCGATGCTCTTGGCGCCGGCTGCCTGGGTAGCCAACTCAGCATAAACCCATTCGGGACGATTGTCACCTATGACAGCTACGGTGTCTTCGGGCGTCAAGCCAAGGCTTACCAGCCCCTGGCAAAAAAGACGCACATGTCTCAGATATTCAGGCCAGCTAATTGAACGCCAAATGCCATAATCTTTTTCCCTAAGAGCAGCCTGATCGCCAAACTCCTTAGTTCGCTCCAACAATAGTTGGGGAAATGTGTCAGCCATCTCTTTTCGACAACCGTATTAACCGGTAGGTGGGCGATGCTTACAAGGGACCATAATCTTCCCCGAGGTAAGCTCGAATAACTTCCGGTGACCGCTGAACTTCTTCGGCTGTTCCTTCGCCTATCTTGGAACCAAAATCCAACACCGCCACCCGGTCGGAGATATCCATAACAACGCCCATATCGTGTTCAATAATTATGATGGTCACTCCATGTTCTTCGTTGATATCGAGTACGAAACGAGCCAGGTCCTCTTTCTCTTCGGCGTTCATGCCGGCCATAGGCTCATCAAGAATGAGCAAACTGGGTTGGAGGGCAAGGGCCCGGCCGAGCTCTACCCTTTTCTGCAGGCCATAAGAAAGTGTACCGACTGGCTGTTTGCGAATACTCTGAATTTCTAACAAGTCGATAATATCTTCCACGAGAAAACGGTTCTCAACTTCTTCTCGTCTCGCCCATCCCCAAAATATGCCGCCGGTAAACAGATTGGACTTCAAATGAACGTGACGTCCGAGCATGAGGTTATCGAGAACAGTCATATGCTTGAAGAGCTCGATATTCTGAAAAGATCGGGCAATTCCCAGCTTTGTTATCTGATGCGGTTTCATGCTGGTCAGCTCAAATTGGCCATCGTGATAAAAGATGATCTGACCGATCTGTGGATTGTATAGACCACTTATGCAATTCAGCAGGCTTGTCTTGCCAGCTCCGTTAGGCCCAATGATGGCCATGATTTCACCTTGATTGACAGTGAGATTGATTTTGCGTAACGCCTGGACTCCACCAAACGAAAGAGAGACATTATCGATCAGGAGCTGAAGTTCACCCAAATCCAGGGGGCTGCTGTTTAGGCGATGAAAGAAACCCCGCGGCATTAATCACTCCAGCCTGGATCAGGAACTATCTTGGAGACCGCTGGTACAGGTGAAACCAATGGCATATTAGCTCAGGTGTTTTTCAAGCAAAGTCTCGCGTCATGCCTGGTAGGTAACTGAAAACCTGCTATCTAAGAATCGTGGCTGTGATGTAGTCTTCTAAGTTTTAGCTACCCTGAGAGATTTATGCCATCATTATCTAATAATGTAGGCAGCGAAGCAAGTTATTAACGCGTGGTACTGGCGAGAAATCATGAGCTTTCGTCAATGGGTCTCATCTTCATTGGCCGCCATTTTTCGGCAAAACGGCCGCTTTCTATCTCATCTAATAAGGATTCCAAATCATGAAATGTTTCATCGGCCGTTACCCAGACAACCCAATTATGCTTTAAAGGTGTAACTACGACGATGGGTACGTTGGCTCGAAAGGCGGTCCACATCTCAATGGCAGTTCCCATGCTGGCCTGGGGAAGATATGCGATTAGAACATCGGCGTTGACAGCCTTTGCTGTGTTTGTGAGAAAAGCGTCTTTAGCCTGTTCAGGATTATAGGAGACGCTGTCCGGATCGAGGGATAACGGATCGGTGACAATCGCATTATCCACATGCTGTTCCAAAGCTCGGGTTAAGATTGCCCTGTATTGTTGGTCAACTATGCGATCGTCGTCACGCGATCCTTGCATTATTCCAGCGATGAAGACTTCCATGTTATTTTTAACCCCCTGCAACCGGTGGAAATAGGCTTACCTCATCAGCATCATAAAGCTGCGAATCGTCGCTGGTGACTTCACCATTTACTGCGCTACCAGCTACCATGCCGGATTCAATACCCAATAGTGAAACTAATTCTTTTATTTGGGTTCCGTCGTTAAGTTTGAGTTCAAAAAGCTGATGGCGGCCTCCCGGTATATCCTTTGGCCGGTGTTTACGCAGCACACCATGCAGCTTGACGACGACTTTCATTGACGTTGACACTCCCGTGAAGAAGAATAATCAATCTGATTAGCTGTGGATTTAATCGATATCTTCGAGGACGGGCCGGATACCCTGATAAATGCGCGATCCGCCCACAGTCTTCAGCACAATTTCCGGATCGCGATTGATTTTTACTGATAATTCTCGGGCGGACATTGGTCGGTTTGCATTTGCGAGAAGCACATAAAAAACTGCGTCTACCAGGGATGTTTGCTGGGTGAAATCATCCGGCAGTAACGCAAAATAAGTCTGTAGCGCATATTGAAACCCATCTACTTTTCTAACTTCTCCAGTCTCAAGATCAACTAAATCTACAAAATCCACACCAAGATCCAGGGCAAGTTCATCGCCAACATCCAGTCTGCTAAGTAGATAGGTTTTCAGATCCAGGTTGGTTTCGTCCCACCAGCTATAATCAATATAGAACTTGGTATCCAGATCTGTTCGTCTTAGTAGAGAAGCACTAACTTTAGGGCGCGGTCTGCTCACGATCTCTCCTTACCTGCTGCGACTTCTATCGAACTGCCAGTAATGATCCCCTACCGGACGAAAAGCAGGGTGTTTAATTAGCTCAGCAAAAAGCGGGCCCGGAGGAACGCGTCGCAGCATGTTTATCGCGCTGTATAAGGTCTTTGTATGCACTGTTTCTTGCGGATTAAGTTGGGACAAGGCAGGGAAGATATGGACTAAAATTGAGCCAATCGACCACTGGTTCTTCTGCACTTTGCGGGCCAGGGCATCTACAGCAGCAACCACATCCGTCCCAACGATGAGGAGATCGTCGTAGCCGCAGCCAACCCGCCGCCTCTCCAGCTCAAAGGACAGCTTATTGTCAATTACCGTAGCCAATCGTACCCACTCGCGTTGAGGTCTACGCCGGTCATATCCAAGTAGCACAATTCCAGGCTCTGGCCCTGGCTTGAGAGTAATAAAGCCACCTACCGGAATATTATTATCCTCATACCAATCTTGTAAGGCGGTGATGTACCGCTTTTCTTGAACGACCCAGGCTGGGATCTCAGTTTCGGTATGTTCATCATAGAGGATAACCCGCTGCCTCGGGGAAGTGCCGGGAGGGAGAAGAGGACGAACCCGGGAACTTAAAGGAAGTGTGCCCGCCCAGCGATGGGGGTAAGTCAAAGATAATATTGTTGGTTGAGGAACATCAGCGGCTTCTATATCTGACCACTCATCGTCCAATTCTCTTTCCAACATCAGGAGTTGAGGGCTTAGAAGAGCACGATCATAGGAAATTGGCTCATATTGCAGTCTCTCAGGCACCTTCTGAACGCTGGCTGGCTCCATGCTCTTGAGGAACCAAGTCACATTACCTGGAATTCCCACCTCATCAAACCGGTCATCTTCGTTTAGTGCGTAGTTCAAAGAGAACACTCTTACTTTGGGATCCAAACCCTTGTCCAAATCCAGGTGGACAAATATCTCTTCGGTCGGAAGCGGTCCTCCATCATTTACCTCCAAAACCGCCTCAGTGAGATGAAGATGGCCGACGTTTACATCAGCCATGAGATCCTTAACAAACCACTGATCGCCTAATCGCACAAACTCTTCACGCTGGAGCAAGGCATCTGTTAAAGCCTCTCCAACGGCGTCTCCATATTTCTCTTTCAATAGCGGAAGGTCGATTTCAGCCGTCGGATCGTAGGAAGAGCCATTCTCGAAATTCAATGGATGGTCACCTTCTAAATTAGAGGCGAATTCGCGGTTTTTATTCTTGATTTTTACCGAAATGACATCATACTGGCCAAAACGGGGATCGTATCCTTCTCTCTTTGACTTAACTATACCGTGAGCGAATTGGAGAGCTGGAAACAACAACTTGTCACCGACTTTATGGTTGTTTTTGGGTTGATAAATCGTCCGTCCTTTCATGAGTTTGGAAATACGATCAGTCTCTTCTTGCACGCGATAGCCGAATATTACCTCGGCTAACTGCTGGACTGTTTGAGGTTTTCCTACTTCCAGAAAGTGGTTATTTATTTGCTCTATATCGGATTCAATTACGGAAAATGAATTAACCCAGTAATCGGCTGTTAGGGTTTGGGGCTGGGTCACAGCTAACTCCTGTAAAACAATTTTATTGTAAGGCACTTGAATGGGGTACGGTCACAATAGGAAATTATACCAGTAGAAAATTGCTCTGCAAAACCTATGCAGGAGAGTTTGTGGGTTTGCTGATTGGTTATTCGACACTTCTGTAAAAAGGCATCAGAAAATCGTCAATCGTCCACTGAATCGGGTCAACTGTCACATCATGGATTCGCAGATCCCAGTGGAGATGGGGTCCGCTAGAAAGTCCCGTAGAACCTCCTTCAGCAATTACCTGGCCCGCAGTCACAATGTCGCCTTCCTCGACCAGGATTTTTGATAAATGGTAGTATCCGGTCATAATCCCTAGACCATGATTGATGACAAGTGAATTCCCCCTGAGCGTAAGGGTTTGGCTGAGCACCACCCTTCCCGATGCTGGGGCAAAGATTTTTGTTCCAATTCCGCCGGCAAAGTCAACGCCAGTGTGATAAATTTCTATGGGCCCATCGTTGTAAGAACGGGCATCACCATAGGGCGCGGTGACGACTGTATTAGAAAATGGCAGTGTAAAGGTTCCAGTCCACAAAGGTTCTGGCTCAAAGACATTATAAATTGTGGCTAGAAAGGCATCCTCATTTTGGCGAATCTCTGGCGCTAAGAGGTCTATTTTATCGGCCGGGATAGTGATGTATTGGATCCCATAATTAGCAGAGTCGATGGCGATGTTTTGATTAAAAAGTATGGATCCCAAGGTTTGATCTGTCAGCTCAATTGAATAGATACCGGGGTCGGTGAAGGCGTCAATGCCTATGAAAGCAATATATCCATCGGCTGCGGGCGCGAATTGCAGCTCCTGTTCAACGAACTGTCCCGCCGGTTCGAACTGTTCACTAATACCCTCAACATAGATCGCGGCGCTTTTACCCTGGCTAAGAGGTAATGGGAACATTTTTATTCTACTAAGGCTGCCGGGGAGAAATTGATATTCTTTGTCATCAGGTATTCTCAAGCGCTGACCGGGGTACAGATAGGTGGGAAAGGGCAGCCCATTCGCAGAGATCACACTCGACGGTTGTAAGCCATATTGGGCGGCGATGGTCAAGATAGTGTCCCCGGGCCGTACGATGTGGGGCGTACCTGCAACTGTTTCGGGGGTGGGAGAACCAGTACCACTGTTAATAATCATTGGCTTCCCCACCACCAGATTATCACCATAAATCAACCAATTTGAGGCGGCGATGTCGACGGGTGTTGATTGATACCCGGCCGCCAAGCTTTCCAGCGAATCACCTAGCTGGATTGTATATATTGTCGTTACGCCCTGGCCATCTGCACCCGGTAAATTAAGTTCCTGTCCGACGAAGATTAAGGAAGGATCTTCGATAT
>BTQB01000101.1:0-8281 GCA_036985655.1 Anaerolineae bacterium
GGGCATACCCAACGGGCGTTATAAGCGCAGGAGGGATTGTAAGCGAAGTTAAAGTCCAACAGGATCTCATGCTCATTGACCCCAAGATCAACGCCCTTGATGGTGTCATATAGATAACGGCCGCCGCCGAAGGTTTCTGTGCGATTCGTCTGGTCGCTGAAGGGCAGAAAGAGGCCGCCGCCATAGCCTTGAACCCAGAACAAGCTCAATTGGGCACTCTGGTCTGACAGTTCGAAATGAACGGCCGCGACCCGTGTGAGGCGAAGCAAACCATCATCAGCGAGTTCGATAGTGATCTCCTCCTGCTTTACCTTATAATCGACCTTTCCAATTACCCTTAGCGCGGACTCATATGGATAGTAGAGAAGTTGTTTAAACAAACACCGCTGCTCGGCCGTTAACGGGGATTGTGTATGATATTTGAATAAGTGGTTGCGTGCGGCAACGAACTGCTGCCATCCGCTGAATGGGTCCTTACCTTGACGCACCTGAGCATACATCTCAGCGATGGATCGCCGCCAATGGACTAGAGACAACGTATTATCGGGAACTGATTTTGTCATAACTTTGCCTTGAACGATTTCCGAGCGACTTTTGGCTCTCGGGTGACCAATTAGCTAGAAGACCCACCAAGCTCAATGTCGCAAGCAAGGTGGGACATCGTGGATAGTTCCAACATGCTGCAAGCCCGGCCAAAATTGTGCCAAGATATTGATTGTCGATTACCTTTAATTAATAGCAAAAAGCTGCTGGGTGAAATTTTAAAAGAGAATCCTCACAAACACCACTTCTGACCAACTGACCTGGGTTAAGATCTATGCGGTCTGATCAGCTAAAGTATAATTGGTCATCGGACAGACACGAGGCTGGAATTTCTCGGTTCCTTATGCAGCGGCCGCCTGGCAAACTTATTATAGCGGAAGGTTTTTAATGGACTCAACTAAACTGTTTGTTGAAATTGGCAAGAAGAGGGTATTTGTTGGTGCGATTGATTGGCCTGGTTGGTGTAGAAGCGGCCGGGATGAAAAATTGGCTCTTCAAGCTCTGATAGAGTATGGGCCGCGATATGCTCAGGTTCTACGAAATAAGGAAGTCGGATTCGAGGTCCCTGTTGAACCACCAGATTTCATTGTAATAGAACGGCATGATGGCAACTCTACGACTGATTTCGGTGCACCTGCTATCGCCCTGGATGGAGATAGAGAACCAATTGATCCAATAGAGTTAAAGCGATTACAGGCCATTTTACTAGCTAGCTGGCAGACGTTCGATAACGCCCTGGAACAGGCATCGGGCAAAGAGCTGCGAAAAGGTCCCCGGGGCGGAGGGAGGGATCTAAATAAGATAGTAGACCATGTTCTCGAAGCCGATCGAGGATATTTGTCACGACTGGCCTGGAAACATAAAAGGGAAAGCGAGGTGGAGCCGTTTGAAGAGCTCAGTCAAACCCGGCAGGCAATAGTGATGGCAATTGAAGCTGCGGCTAGTGGGGATCTTCCAGAGAAAGGCCCCCGCGGCGGCGTCATATGGCCAGCACGATATTTTATTCGCCGGGTGGCGTGGCATGTGCTAGATCACGCCTGGGAAATTGACGACCGAATATCGTGACATGGTTAGCTCAAAGAGATATATCAAGCCAGCGCAAACTGACAGTTGGCGGGTCAAACTAACAGTTTAACCTACAGAGGAAATTGCTGAGGTTGAACGAAAATACGCAACTCATATTATCAGCTTGCGGGTCGAAATCACAGTTCAACCTACAGATGAGGAATCGACGGTTCATCTGGTTATAAGGCTTGGTCCCGGTGAAGACGCGGCCGAGCTCGAGCCTATCAAATTATGCAAAGAATATCACGAATCGTTACCTATTGGGATAGCTGTTTGATTTAACTTCTTACCAATTCCAAGGTGGTAAAAAGCACTGCTTAGCAACAACCCCCACTTCAATTACGGGTCAAGACCCTTTGCTCATTAAATCCTTTGTTTTTCCTGGTATAAGCAGATGAGATTAATAAGAACCCCCCGCCAATCGCTCTCCATCAATAATAGTCATGATTTGTACCCGGCATAACAGAAGTTCGGGCTGGTTCATCTTAATGTGACACACGCTGGTACAAACCAGAGGCTTTTGGTGTCAATTGGCGCAACCGGCAAAAAATTATGGCTATTAAACCTAGCACAGGAAGTCGAATTATGAACCGTTTAAAAACCAGCCGAAATTTACTGGCTCTATTAATTTTTGTAACAATATTGGCCGCAGCTTGCACCAGACAAACTGCAACAGAATCTGAGGAGGTCCAAACCAACACTTCTGAGCCGGCAAGCCCGACCGCCGAAGCCACACCAACGCCCGAATCTGCCGGGCAGATTGAGCCATCTGATTCACCTTCAGAGGCCGGTTCATTAGACGAGTTAGCTTTTGACTGGAATCTGGTCCAGGTGGGCGAAGGCATAAAGCCGGCTATTGATACAGACGCTGCTGGCGTCGTTCACATCGCTTTTCTGACGGAAGACGAACAAGGTGGCGTCTTTTACGGCAACAATGCTTCGGGCAATTTCGAAGTAGAGAAGGTCTCTGAAGGTTACTTTTACGGCCCGCTGGATTTGGCTGTGGGCCCGGAAGGTGTGCCTTATATTGCCTACCACGATCACCAAGACACCGGCTTTAATCCCGAGTTAGGGGATGAAGTCGTAGCTATCTTAAGGGACGGAAGTTGGGATCTGGAGACTGTCAAGGATGCGGGACACGACGGCTGGGATAATTCGATTGTGGTAGATGGCGCCGGGAATTGGTATACAGCGGCCGTTGATCCATCCCAATTCAACAGCGAATCTGGGGTCGAATACGCCACAAATGCGGGCGGAGCTATAAGTGTGGTGGAAGTCGGAAGCGGGCCAATCGTCTACGAATTCGGCACCAGCATCCAACTGGACCAAGATAATCTGCCCGGTGTGGCCTATTACGACAATAACCTTCAAGGGCTGGCTTATGCTAAATTTGACGGAAGCAGCTGGTCAGTGGAGATAGTAGACGCAAATGGCGACGCCGGCCGGTACGCCTCATTGGCTTACGATGCCAATGGATCCCCAAGCATCTCTTATTTTGTTTTCGACGGGCCAAACTCCGGCACAGTGCGTTTTGCTACGCTTGATGGGGGAGAATGGATCATCGAAGATGTGGGTACCCTAAATGATGTTCAACCCGGCCAGATTGGGGCTCGAAAGATAACCGCCCTGGCCTTTGACGGGAGTGGCAAAGCCCACATTGCTTATACAGACCGCAGCCGTATTGTTTATGGCCAGAGAGGCGAGGATGGCTGGGCTCTACAGGAAGTACCCCATTTGACCGATCAGTCCTTGGGCCAATTAGTCGAGATGGCAATTGATGCCGATGGTAAGCCCCACCTCATCTGGTATGAGCTGGAGACGACTTCACCCCTCTTTGGCCCCATTGTTTACGCTTCTCCTTTTTAGATACCTCAATTCCTCCTGGTTTTGATGATAAAACCAGGAGGAATTTTACAGGCTTCTTCCTTCGTTCTCTCCGGCGATGTCTTGTGTAGTATGGACAAGTTGACTGGCATTGGATTGAAAGGCCCTTTGCTTGCCTTCCTACCTAAGGCAAACTGGTTTCAAGAACCTGCTGTTGAGAGCCAGACCGCAATTTGCTCAGCATGAAGCAAATAGTCCTCTTTGCGTCCGGTTAATGACTCACCAAACCCACCATTAGACACAAGATCTTTCGTATTCAGAACCTTGATAATTTGTTGCAATTCAGCATGTGCATGAACCAACTCATGGATTACTTCATCCCAAGATAGTTTTTCGCGACTTTTCACTGAGCTTGCATTAAAATCATCTATGTCAAAACTATAATCATAGGTGTCACCTGTACCATTGGCAAAGAGCCCGAGAAAATAAACTGCTTCCGTGTCCCAGCCAACTAAATGCGCTACTATATCTTTGGGAGACCACTCACCACATGCACCTTTTTTCTCGCGAATGACAGGAGTTAATTGTGTTGTAATTTGCATAAAATGTTGGTGTGCTGCTTCTAATTCGTTAGCCAATTCAATCCAACCCATGTTTGTCCTATCAACATTCAATTTGTAGATACCCAACAAGTATATTTGTTCTAAGCATGCAAGGGATAAAAGTAATGATCGGTTAGCGGCGGCCGGATCCTGCCTGGCGGCGTCAACTCTAAGGTTGGTACACTTCAATATCGGGGAAGTTAGCGACTATTGAAAACCAAAATGTCGCCCGGGCTGGCAGCGGTTCAAGTTGTGCGCCGGCCAATTCGCCGTCGATGGCTCTCCCGGCCAGATTCCAGATAGAGCCAGTTTCCTGGTCTTGAATCCGGCCGTTAACAAGAGTGAAGGTCAGAGAGCGGCCGTCTATTTGTGGTGAGTAGGCAGTTCCGCTCGGTCCAGCAGCCTGGCTGAAGATGACGACTTCTGTGTTCCCAAGGGTGTCTTGCACGACGTTGTCGCCCAGCAGTTCCAGAGGATATGCCCGGTGTACACCGTCAACCTCCAGGCCTAACACAATTTCGGCGGGATCAAGCCTTGGATCACGGCCGTTTTCGGAAACCGGGAAAAAGAATTGACCGCCGGCATTGAGTCGATCGCCGTAGCCGCTGAAAGGGTCTTGGCGATAATTGCGATCGAAACCGGTGTCTTCTGATAGTGCAAGCGTATCGGGATACAATGATTTCCACGAGCCCCAGGTCGTCATTTGGGCCGGCAAGATGGACATACGCTGGCCAGTCAGCGGCCCGACGATGGCATCACCGCTGACTTGATTCCAGTAGGAGCCTGTCTGGTGGTCAAACATGACCATGTCCGATTCGTACAGGGCGCTAGTATTGCCCAAGAGGAGAGGTGCTCCGGTTCCGGGAAGAAGTCGATCAAAGACGATACCGCTGCGGCATAAGGGACAGTAAGATGCCAGAATGTCGCGGCCGTTAACCTGGTGGCTGACCATCTCGTGATAGTTGAGTATCTTTATGGGATAGGCAAAAGCTTCGTCGCCATCAGCGTACCCGAGAACGATATCAGAGTCAGAGAGCCATTTATCGGTTGCGGCGATTGAAACGAAGGGAGGCTCATACAAAGGCGGAATGGCGTCCCGCAATGAGCGGATCAAGGCTGGCTGTACTTCAGTTAACGGAACCGCCCGATTAACAGCTCGAAAGGTGTCAAAGATGATCTCTTCTAGCGGTACGCTATGCTGGGCTGTATCAATGTCCGGAACAGCGCGTAAGTCGATCTGTTCGATTTCCACGATCTCAGGGAGCGGGGTTGTAGACAGTATTTCTTCCGGTCTAACCTGGGTTGGCGCTTCGGTCACTTCCGGTGTGTTAATGGCGGTCTTGCTCGGAACCGGAGTTGGGTTCGGCGTTTCAGAATCTGGCGTTACATTTCCGATGCAGGCCGCCAGCAGCAGTAAGAATAATCCAAACACCGATATTGGCGCTATTTTCATGATTTTATCTTAACCCATGTCACTATCCAGGGACGGAAGTGTTCTTACAGAGCCGCAGAATCTCAGCCAAAATTATATCGGAACTATTGATAGCTGCTGCTTTTGCATAGGCCTTGTTCAGCGGCTCATTGGCGAGGTAATAAGAGAGCCTGTTTCTGGTAATAGCAACCTCAAGAGTGACCCGTGAGAACGCCAGGCTGTTCTAAGAGGACAAGATCTTTACGGTAGAGTGAAAGGTGATCTTGATAATCATAGCTGGTCGATGCTATTAGGCCTAAGGCACCCTCTGAATTAGCGGGAAATTGACTTAATATAGACAGTGGTAGAAAATCTATACTACTCTCAGTAAAAGAATCCCCAATTGTGTATTAACATCGTTTCTTTCGGCATGAGACTAAAAAAAAGCGTCGTGTGATTGGTAAGGAAATAGGTCTTTCAGAAATTAAGAAGTATTAGAATTCAACAGGTAAGGAATAATGGAAAACGACAATCAAGAACCAATTGAAGAGCAGAAGCAAAGCTCCAACATCTTGTTAATTATTTTGGCGGTGGCTCTTGTCGCAGCCATTGCCGCAATCATTTTCCTAGTAGTCATCTTTGTGATCACAGACGGCTCCGACTCTGGATCAGAAGGAGAAATTGTATTACCACCACCGGGAGTCACTGTTGAAGCAACTGTGATACCTCCGACACCTGAGGCAGGCGACCCGACTGCTATCGTCACATCCCGGGCTGGCGTAAATGTGCGTACCGGACCCGGCGTCGAATATCCAGTTATCGGTATAGCCCCCTTTGGCACTACCACCGAGGTTGTTGGGGTCAGCAGTGACGGCACCTGGTGGGTGGTTAACATTCCAGGCGCGCCGGGCAATTATGGTTGGGTTTCAGACGAATACGTCAGTGTGGAAAACGTAGATAACGTCTTAATCATCCCGTCACCACCCACACCTACTCCGGTGGCGACGCCGACAGCGACAGCGACGCCTGCGCCAGACATCATTTTTACTGCCAGCCGGACAACTATTAATGCCGGTGAAATGGCCACCTTGAGCTGGTCGGTGGAAAACGTAACGGCCGTTTACCTGTACCCTGTCGGCGACCGCTTTGAAAACTATCCGGTGATCGGCCAGGGAACCCGGGATGTCCAGCCCTACATTACCACCTCCTATGAGCTGCTGACCTTTAATCCCGATAACACAACCAGTGCCTCTCGAATTGAGATTACAGTGATTAATGGGCTGACGACAGGTCGTTGGCTGCTGCAGTCGTACAGCCCACCCAGCGGCGGGCTGAAGAGGCCAATTTCGGGGACAGAGATTACGGCTCGTTTTGGGGTTGACGGCAGTTTGAGTGGTTCATCCGGCTGCAACAATTACAGCGGCGGTTTCACGGCTTATGACCAGACGCTGCGCACCAACCGGTTGACCAGCAGCCAGCAGCTGTGCCAGAAGCCTAACGGGATAATGGAGCAGGAAGGTGAATTCCTCTTGTTAATGCAGCAAGCGTCCAAGATGCGTATCAGCGCCGGGCAGTTAACCATTTTCGACAGTGTTGGAAATCGGATTTTGGAGTTTCTGAATGGCTGATAACATCTGAATGCCCGCCCACAAATATCATTCCACAAAATCATTGGTGAGTTAGAACCTGCCACTTGGGGCAAAAACTCAGTTTTTTAGGGCATTCAACTAGCCGAAACTTGAAAAATCGGTGAGCTGCTAGGCTCTTAAGAGATCTCGTGGACTCGAAGATAAATTGCTGGCCAAGATACCTTAGCGATTATTTTATGATTCTTGGTGAAGACGTGGGTTTTGGATCTCTATTGAGCATGTAAGGAGAAAGCTGAATCTTGGCCAAGAATGAGCCCTCTCCATCTGAAGTGGGAAAAACATCAGAGGGGCGGCGACCTTGTTATCACATCGGGTTCAGTTAGGCTGGAAAAAACCAGCACTTACATCGACGATGAGGGCTATCCGGCTGCAGCCCACCATGAAGTATTTCTAGCCCTGATAATGGCGGCCGACAATCTAGAGCTTCCTTGCCATGTTGGCCTCACGGCGTCGGCATCCGGTTTTTTAGCTGCTGAAACGATTCTGATGATTAATGAGAAGCGTTAGCTAGCTAACGTTTTAGTCCGCGTAAATTTATTAAACTTATCCCAGCAACCGGTCGGCAAACGAATATCTAAACAAGTTGAAATTATTGACGCCTTCCCCTAATGTCCCCATAATGGGTTTCCCGCTGCCAGGAAAGCGACAAATTCCCGCTTAAATATTGAGGTTATTGTGAGTAAAAAGTGGCAAACTGTACTGTTGTTGTCGCTGGCAGAGTTGCTAGTTATGGGGCTCTGGTTCTCAGCATCGGCAGTGACTCCAACACTCAGGTCTGTTTGGGATTTAAGCGATGGTCAAGTGGCCTGGCTGTCGATGGCGGTCACTGTTGGATTTGTCATTGGAGCGTTGATCAGCGCCTTAACTAATGTTTCCGATATTTATCCACCCCGGCTTGTGTTTGCATTTAGCGCGTTCATCGGGGCAGGGGCGACAGCTCTAATAACAATATCCGGAGGCTATGGGCCAGCCCTTGTTCTGCGATTTTTGACTGGTATCGCCCTGGTGGGCGTCTATCCAGTTGGCATGAAGATAATGGCTACATGGATGAAAGAGGATCGCGGCTTGGGCCTGGGGCTGCTGACCGGGGCGCTGGCCATCGGAACCGCTTACCCCCACTTGATAAGAGGGCTCGGTGGGATTTCAAACTGGCAGTCTGTGTTGTTTGTGGCTGCTGGTCTGGCGGC
>BTQB01000102.1:0-8217 GCA_036985655.1 Anaerolineae bacterium
GCTCCGTAGGTTACCAGGGTGACATCATCTCCTTCTCTAAGGATTTCTGGGACCCCAACGGGAACCGTAACCTCTCCAATGTTCTCGGGGAGTCTTTCCTTTAAACGATAGCCATTTAAAACCTCAACGACCAAGCCCGGTTCGTCAGATTTGAGAAGCGTATTATAGAAACCGGCTGCCTGCGTCATATTCCGAGGAACCAAAACGTGAATTCCCCGGAGGAGGTGGATAAATCCAGCCATAGTTGAACCAGAATGCCAAATGCCCTCCAGGCGATGGCCGCGGGTTCGAATGATGACAGGCGCTTTCTGACCGCCCTTTGTACGCCAATGTAAGGTTGCCAAATCGTCTGATAAAATCTGAAGCGCATAAGGCAAGTAATCGAGGTATTGGATCTCCGCCAGCGGCCGGAGGCCTCGAAGAGCCAGGCCTATCGCCTGGCCGATGATTGTACTTTCCCGGATGCCTACGTCGGCAACACGGCTTTCACCGTATTTTATTTGTAGGCCAGCAAAGCCCTGGTTGACATCACCCAGCCGTCCAAGGTCCTGCCCAAAGGCTATAAAACTAGGTTCGCGAGCCAGTATAGCGTCGAAAGCTTTGTTAAGGATCTCATAACCAGCAACGAGGGGAGAATCATCGTTAAAAATTGGCTTTACAGATTTAATATTAGAGGTCTTTTGGGGAGACTGGCTGTGGACATACGTATTATACCGTTCGTAACCCTCAGAATTAATTTTATTTTTCCATTGGATCAGTTCATCACGGCAGGGATTGGCCTCATCGTGGAGAACAACAAGCGCCTCGTGAATAGCCACCATGATGTTTCGTCGAAGAACCACCGGAGAACGCAAAAGATTTTGCCGAATTCGCCCTAACTCGGCTGCTTTAGTCGAGGAGCCACAGCTCTGCTGCAACAGCGATGCGATCTGGTCTATCTCCTGACGAATGGGGCCGGTATAGGCATCCCATGCCTGGATCCGGCACATTTCCACATATTCCTTGACCTGCCGCTCGATGTCTTCTAATTCTTGTTTGGTTGCCAGGCTCTGTTCAAGAATCCAATTTCGCATTCTTATAAGGCAATCAAACTCCTTTTCCCACCTTAACCTCTCATCAGACTTGTATCGCTCATGACTGCCAGAGGTGGAGTGCCCTTGGGGCTGGGTTGTTTCAATCACGTGAATAATCGCTGGCACATGCTGGTCGCGAGCGGCATCGGCCGCCATTTTATAGGTTTCGATCAAAGCGAGATAGTCCCAAGCTCTGACCTTATAGATATCGAAACCCTGGTCAGAACCAGGCTCCCGTTCAAATCCTTTTAGCAATTTTGAGATATTACCTTTTGTTACCTGGTGCTCATTGGTTACGGATATACCATAACCATCATCCCAGATCGAGATGACTGCAGGGCATTTTAAAACGCCAATTGCATTAATGGCTTCCCAAAACACACCTTCAGCACAACTGGCATTTCCGATGGTTCCAAAGGCGATCTCGCTGCCGTTTTTCGAAAAATTCACCAACCCACTGAGAGTATCAAGCTCCCTGTAAAGCCGAGAAGCATATGCCAGGCCAACTAGTTTAGGCATTTGGGAACCAGTTGGTGAAAGGTCAGCTGCTATGTTGTACCGGTCGACCTGGGGCAGCCAATTTCCAGCGGCGTCTAACATCCTGGTGGCAAAGTGGGCAGTCATCGAGCGCCCACCGGCGGATGGCTCCGCCTCTAAATCAGCGTGAGCATAGAGCTGAGCAAAGAATTGCTGTTCGTTGATAATTTTCAGGGCGAACATCAGGGTCTGATCCCTGTAGTAGCCGGCCCTAAAATCACCCGGCTGAAAAACTTTGGATAGGGCGATTTGAGGCAGCTCCTTGCCATCCCCAAAGATACCAAATTTTGCTTTTCCACTGAGGACTTCACGCCGACCTATAAGACTTACCTGCCTGCTCTGGTAGGCGAGACGGTAATCGCTCAATACTTCATCACGATCGATCGGTTTTTTCCTCTTTTTCGTTTTCTCTGTTTTATAAATCGCCTGGGTTATATTTCACCTTCCGGAATTCTTGGAGTGGACCGGCTGGTTCCAACAAACAAACGGCCGCTAAGCGCTATCATACACCATCATCCAAAATAGGCTGTAATGTTCTTTGCCAATTACATTGACGGTATTAGACAGCGATTTGGTTTCTCTTTAGTTTAATCGATTTTGATTGGAGTTACCTTAAAATTGTCAAAAGCGACAACGATCCCTCCAGGTGCAAAGGTTTCTGCTAGAAGACCGATATCGCCGCTTTTAAGTGATTCATCGGTAACGCGGCCGACCTCAACGTCGTTGACGAAAAATGTCATCTCTGGCCCCAAGGCAGATATCCTTAAGACATTTGTCTCAAGACCTTGATTCACCGCCGGCGACGAAAACCAATCCTGGGAAACCAAGGCCTTTGTCTCCAGGCAGCTGTCATTACAGAGGCCGATAAAGACAAAACCATCGCTGCTTACCTTAAACATGTAAAATCGGCCCTTCTTTTCATCAACACGAATGAGCATTCCATAACCGTTGTCTATAGTACCTTCAATTAGCAACGCCTGGACCTCAAAGTTCCCATCACTAAATTTTTCACCGCCTGAAACCCAGAAGATATCGCCAATCTGATCCACAGATATTTCGTAGCGACCATCTGTTATCATGCCGCTGGCGATTACATCATGACCGGTTGTCCACGTTCCCGCTTCATCAAAGGTTTCAAGGTATTCGGCTGTTCTCCCGCCAGGCTGAATTCTTTGTGGAATTTGCCATAAGAGCAGTAAGACCAGGATAATGCCACCGATCAGCATCAACAAGCGGTTTCTGGTCATCGGCTTGATCACCTCATCCTTCTGGTGGGGTTACAACGAAATTATCAAAGCCAACCCGGACGTCACCCTGACCAAGGGTTTCAACCATAACAGCTATATCGCCCTCCATTAACCGGCTGTCTGAGGTGCGGCCGACCTGGATACCGTTTACAAAGAAAGTCAATCGAGAGCCTTCAGCGAGAACTTTCAATCGATTTGTTTCCAGCAGGCCCTGGCGAACGGCCGGCGACCTAAACCAGCCACCTCCGACCAGTGATTCTGACACTTCATTGCAAAGATCGGTACAATAGCCAATCCAGATGAAGCCGTCGCCACTAACCTCAAATACATAATAGGAATCTGTATCATAGTCCACGCGGATTAACATTCCGTAGCCATTATTGAGTGGTCCTGAAAGCTGAGTAGTCTCAACCTCGTATATTCCGTCGCTAAAGTTTTCCCCAGCAGTGGCCAGATAAAGGCCGTAGTTATCTTTAACGGTCATGTCATAGAATCCGTTGTTGACCATCCCCAAGATATCGTCCGAGTTTCCTACTCCCCATTTACCCTGGGAGTTAAAGGTCTCAACATATTGTTTGGAGCCAGCTGAATTGCAGGCGGATCCAAAAACGGCTAACAATATCCCGACCAGAATTATCATCGAGCAGCGATGACGGCTGTGGTAGACGCCATTTAGACGCCCTGAATAAAGCTGGACCTTTTCCTTCCCACGCGTCCGGTAAAATTCGTTAAATGGCATCGGCAATAACCTGGGCAATGTCCATAATTTGCAAATCGCCACCGGATTCGTTTCTGGCATCTTTCAACATGATTGCACAAAAAGGACAGGCTGTCGCCAGCAATTGGGCGCCAGTCGTTTCAGCCTCGTTGTAGCGATTGACACTAACTGATTCCTGACCATGTTCTTCCTCTTTCCACATTTGTGCTCCGCCAGCCCCGCAGCAGAAAGAATCAGATTTTGAACGATTCATCTCCAACAGGACTTTGCCAGCGCCTGCCAGGCTCGCTCTCGGCGCTTCGAATTCATCGTTGTGCCTACCAAGGTAACAGGGATCGTGGAAAGTTACAGTTTCCAACTGAGTATCGCTGTTTAACTTCAATACCCCTTTACCTACCAGGTCGGCAATTAGCTGAGTATGGTGGAGAACTTGATAATTGCCACCTAAAGCCGGGTATTCGCCCCTTAAGGTGAAGAAGCAGTGAGGGCAGCTAGTAACGATTCGCTTTTGATCAGCGCCGATCTCGTTAAGGGTTTCAATATTCATCAAGGCCATCTCGTTGAATAAGAATTCGTTGCCGGACCGCCTCGCGCTGTCCCCTGTGCAGCTTTCTGCATTACCTAGAACAGCAAAATTAATACCGGCCGCCTGGAGCACGGTCGCAGTAGCCCTAGCAATCTCCTGGCCATTAGGGTCGAAAGCGCCAGCACAACCAACCCAGAAAAGTGTGTCGAAATCCGGATTTTCCTCAACAGTGGGCACTTCAAAATCCAGGGGTGCAGCCCAAGCCATACGATCTTCAGTCATTCCCCAAGGGTTACCCAACCGTTCCATTCCGTTAAAAGCTCCCCTGAGTTCCTGAGGAAAGCTGCTTTCCATTAAAACCTGGTCTTGACGAATATTGAGGATGTCAAACATGGGTTCATTGCCCACCGGACAGACAACTATGCAGGCGCCGCACGTAGTACATGCCCAAACTGCACTCTCGCTGATCAGGTTCTCGTATAAACGTAGATCATCATCCCCATTCGAGGCTAATGCTTTCATATTGCCCCGGATGTAATATCGTTTATTTATCTCCAATGCTGAAGGAGAGAGCTCTTTTCCAGTTACGTAGGCGGGGCAGGCGTCCTGACAACGATTACACATGATGCAGGCAAAGGCATCCAATATTTGGGTTTGAGCCAAATCTGTCAGATGAGCGGCCCCGAATTGTTCGATGGTCTCGTCCTCAAAGTCTAGGGGATCAAGAGCGCCCAACGCCTTACGCTCAGGTTGGGTCATGAAATTTACCGGACCCATGAATAAATGAGCGTGCTTGGAATAAGGGAAGTATGGAATGAAAATCAATATCAATCCGAGAGCCAGCCACCAGGTCGCGTGCCAACCAATCTCTTGGGTTTCAGGAGACATTCCTGCCCATAAATTAGCCACCAGGGATGCAAAAGGCTGCCACTGGTCCGTGCCTTCAAGAGCCAGATTAAAACTCTGACCCAAAAAGC
The DNA here is from genome assembly GCA_036985655.1 of Anaerolineae bacterium. Lineage (GTDB taxonomy): Bacteria > Chloroflexota > Anaerolineae > Promineifilales > Promineifilaceae > UBA11865. The sequence goes on from BTQB01000102.1 coordinate 5,079, forward strand.
GAAAGCCAACATGGAAGAAAATGAAGATGACGACTATGAAGGAATCTCGGGAAATTCCTTTAAGGGCTTTGGGATTGAGTATTACATTTTTTCTGAAGGTTAATGATTGGTCTTTGGCGATAAATCTTCGAACCAGGAAGTAGGTAACACCGAGAAGGGCAGCAACGCTCAACAGGTCGGCGATCAACCTGTACACACCTCCCACCGAACTATCCCCCAAAAAGTGAAAATCTTGAATAAATCCCTCGAGAATATCCACAAGATTGACGAGTACATAAAAGATAAAAGCCCAGGCAACGCCATAATGAAAAATGGACGTTAACCTGCGGTGATGAATAATTCCTCCTTGGGTAACAACTGATAGTAGGCCATGCCAAATTCGCTGACCAGCATTGTCAAAGGATAACTTTCCGCCTCCTCGCAAGATGGTGCGGATCATCCAACTAAAGGTGAAGTAGGTGGCTGTCAACGCGGCAACAGCCAATATTGAAAAGAGAATTTTTTCGATGGTTGTTAGCATGATCTCCTCAACATATTTACGTAATTACACCTGGCCAATGCAAATTTACGGCCCCAAACCAAGTCTATTCCGGCTCTAGACAGATTGAATGAAGAGAAAGACTTAAACAAAGCGATGTGAGTTTATCATATGAAAATTGGGTGGACAAAGAGTTTAACAGTGTCTAGGGTATAATTAGAGTTAATGTCAGGCAAAGTAGTTAAGGCCTTTTTAGCAATTGCAGGGTTTCTGTTGTTGTTAGCCGGTCTTTGGCCAAACGCTGGTTCATTATACGATCTCACTGGTGAAGAAGAACTACCCGGGCAACTGCGGGGCTCAGTTCACTGGATGTACAGCGCCATTCGTCCCCAACCAAAGCAAGCTGAAGACGCTCAAATAGCGTGGAAAATTGAAAAGCCTTTTGGTATGAACACATTTCTCGAGCAAGAGGTTTTGATTGAAGTACGGGCTAAAACCCTGAAAATGCTAGGTGATGCTGGATTCGGATATATACGGCAGCAGTTCCCCTGGGAGGATATTGAGATTCACGGTAAGGGTGATTTCACTGACCGCCGCAATGATCCAGAAGGAATCGATGCCTGGGCTAAGTATGATAATATCGTTCAACTAGCGGAGGAGAATGGCATCGAAATAATAGCTCGCCTGGACAATCCTCCTAGTTGGACGCGCGCTCTCACCGACACCATTGGCACCCATGCTCCCCCGGACAATTTTGACGATTACGGTGATTTCGTTGCCGAGGTCGTTAGTCGCTACAAAGATAAGATCCGCTATTTTCAATTATGGAACGAGCCAAATATCTACCCGGAATGGGGAGAGCAAGACGTGGATCCGGAGACCTTCACACAGCTTCTTTGTACCGGTTATGAGCGAGCAAAAGCAGCCAATCCAAAGGCAGTCATCATAGCCGGGGCGCTGTCACCTACTGTGGCCCTGGACGGCCGGGACTTGAATGATCTGGTCTACCTGCAGCGCCTTTACAAATCGGGCGCTGGAGAATGTTTTGACATCCTATCAGCCCAGGGATACGGTCTTTGGTCCGGCCCGACAGACCAGCGGTTACGGCCGACGGTTATCAACTATCCCCACGTTCTACTGATTCGGGATGTTATGGTTCAGTATGGCGACGAAGAGAAGCCCATTTGGATCAGTGAGGCCGGTTGGAATACTGTACCCGAACAAATGGATGATCCTTATGGTCGCGTGACCAACGACCAGCAGGCCCGGTATGCTGTTCAAGCTTACCAGAGGGCTAAAAGGGATTGGCCCTGGGCGGGGGTCATCAATTATTGGTTTTTCAAGAGGGCGACTGATCTTGAGAAGGATCAGCCATCTTACTACTTTCGTTTGTTGGAGCCCGATTTCAACCAAACTCAAGCCTGGATCGATCTCGCCGATTACGCCAGGAGCGATTCTATATCGTCCGTTGAGGGACGATCTTCCTGGTCCTATCGTCGAGATATGCTGCGTCCATTGCTAATTCTTTCTGGAGGAGCCGTTCTATTTTTCTTACTCCTAGGGGCCATGGCTCCAATGCCGAATGCCAATGCATCGCGAGAATCAGACGACGGGAACAAATATTAAATACCCCAACGATTTGGGGCCGATGAGTGGATGCCTGGTATAAGGATTTCTTGATTTATTGTGAGGCAGAAACAGGCACTCGGTATCATGACGGCAGTCCTTCTTCTGGCTGCTTTTCTTCGGTTTTACCAACTGGATACCCAATCCTTTTGGAATGACGAAGGAAACAGCGCTCGCCTCTCCGAGCGTACAGTCCCACTGATCATTGAAGGCACAGCCAGCGACATACATCCACCCCTTTACTATTTACTTCTGAGGGGATGGCGAATTGGGTCCGGCAGCAGCGAGTTTGGTCTTCGCTCATTTTCTGTCTACCTGGGCATAGCTTTGGTCGCAGTAACTTATATATTGGGCCGAAAGCTGCTAGGCCAGGAATCACAATGGGTATCAATAGCAGCTGCAACCCTGGTGGCCATCAATCCTGCGCTGGTTTATTACAGCCAGGAGGCACGAATGTACGAACTTCTTGCCTTTTTGGCTGTAACCTCTTGTCTGCTACTGCTTAGACTCTTGGAATCCCGGAGGCGCCAGATTATCGCTGCAGCTGCCTATGTACTGTTCATGGCGGCCGGCTTTTACACCCACTATTTTTTCCCAACCGTGCTCATCATCCAATTGGTCCTGGTTATCGTGTGGCTGCGGGGCAGTCAAAAACCTATAAGAGACAACCGGCGGCAACTTATTGTTATTGGTGCAGCATTGATCCTGGCGTTTATATTGTATTTGCCCTGGTTACCCATTTTCTTGCGACAAAGTGGAGGTCGTGCGGCCGATCGAGTACAGATTTATGAATTTTTGCTAGATGGATGGCGCTGGCTGGGTTTTGGGGGTTTCACCGCCTCAGATGATGGCAGATGGGGAGTGATCATCCTAACAATATTGATTCTCGCCGGCACGGCTTACGCGATCATAAAAAGCAGGTGGGAGGCTTCATATGGCCTGGTAATCGCTGCCGGGGCAGCAGCGCCGATAGCCGTGATGGTCCTGATTGGGACAACGCAGCCACCCTTTTATAAGTTCATGTTAATGGCCATA
>BTQB01000103.1:0-8180 GCA_036985655.1 Anaerolineae bacterium
TTCCATTTGCACAGAGAAGGCATAACTTCATTTGATTATCGAGGCACATTGCAGCTTCTTATGATGCGACTTAGACAGGATCCTTCAAAGAAATCATTGGGGCGGATCAGCCCTCTTTTTCTAGGTGTAACAGCGTGCCTGAGCCTCCTCGGCTCATTGGCGATAACGAAATCCGTTGAATCCGCTAGCTGCTTTTTTTATTCAGATGAGATTGGTTATGTTTGCGACGGCCGGCTGGAACCGGAGCCGAAGCAATTTGATGTGCCTCAACAACGGGAGGACAGCCTACTGGGTTGGGTAAGATATGCCTACATGGAGGACAACATCAATATCTACCCAGAACCAAACTTAGCAGCGCCGCCACTTTATAATGTGGGCGAAGGATTCCTCTACATCACAGTTCAGAAGAAGATGGAGGTCAAAGGGCAGACGTGGTATCAAATAAATCCCGGCCAATATGCTCTGGCTGACGGAATACGTCTCGTAGAGACGCCAAGGTTTCATGGTACGGTGATCACGGTCCAACCGGAACGTCCTTTTGGCTGGGTGGTCCAGGAAGTGCGGCCGAGCAGTGAACCAGAGGGCGAACCGAACCCAGATTTCTCGAAGTTGGACCGCTTCTCGTTTTTTCAGGTTTATGACGTTGTCCTGGGCGATGATAATTGGATCTGGTATGGCATCGGCGGGGGAAGATGGATTCGCCAGACCTATGTTAGTCTCATTGATGTCGACTCCCCACCGCCTGACGTTGGGGCTGACGAATACTGGGTCGAGGTTGATTTATTTGAGCAGACATTCGCCGCCTATGAAGGATCCAGAATGGTCTATGCAGGATTAATTTCAAGTGGACTAAACCGCTGGCCAACTGAGGAAGGCATATTCCAGGTTTGGAGCCGGTTCAAACAAAATAAGATGTCGGGTGCAGAAGGCAAGGTCGATTATTACTTTATTGAAGATGTGCCTTATATCATGTATTTCGACCGGTTAAACGAGATCGCTCTCCATGGCGCCTACTGGCACAATCGATATGGTTATAAGCACAGTCATGGCTGTGTGAATATGCCGCCGCTCGATGCCGAATGGGTCTATTATTGGTCTGCGGAAGCGCCTAATGATCTTTGGGTTTGGGTCCATACATCTGACCCGATGAGCATCTTCGATGACTCCCAGGCTGAAGCAGACTCTTCGCAAACGAACGCCTATTAACCTGAGACCTTAAGCGAGAAGCATTCGGAAAAGAAGCCGGCGCTAGCCTGGACTGCTTTTTGGCCGAACTGGGTTACATGTCCCAGGTGGCGTCCCCGTAAAAATCACCATGATCCCTGGCCAGAAAGCCATTGATCGCCGCCCTTTTTTCACCGAGCACAAAAGAAGGACCATGCCCTGGATAGCAAATAGTCTCGTCAGGCCAGGGGAGAACAACGTCTCGAAGGGTTATCAGGGTTTGTTGAAAACCAGCATTTGACCAGGTTTTTCCAGGCCCGCCTTCAAATATTGTGTCGCCTACAATTGCGCGATGATCACCAACCAGATAAAAGCATATCTGATCATCGATGTGGCCTGGAGCATGATAGACGCGCAGTGTATGGTCGCCCACCTGCACTATATCACCACTGTCTAACTGGCGATCAACCTCGAAATCGGGTCTTTGACTTTGGGGAGCAACGAAAGCCATGAGTGGCTGCTTTAGCCGCTGCCGCATTTCACCGAGGGCTAGGATATGGTCTTCGTGGGAATGGGTTAGCAAAATCGCTACAGGAGACGAGCCAGCAAGCATTTCTTGTAAAGAATCCGGTTCTGCACCCGGATCGATCAGCACGCTCTGACCGGTTGTTGGACATATCAATGCATAAGCATTCATGGGCCAGGGTCCAACCTGGCGAACTCTCAATTCCAGCCTGGATACCTCCAACATCCTACCCTCCAACAGATATTACCGGCCGACGCCGACAGCGCCGCCAAAAGCGGCCGACATCTCATCATAAATAGCCACAATGCTGGCCTCGTCACCCCGGTAAAAATTTCCCTGAGCGCCTAAAGCTAAACTGGATAGGATATCTTCATCAGCATCATCCCCATAGGCGATTGCAAAAACTGTGGTGTCGTTTGAGGCGGCCAGATCTATCAATGATTGATCGAAGAAATAGCGGAAACTATAGGTATCCTGGCCATCTGATAGCACGACCATGGCGTTAGTTGAATCTGGGCTGGTGCTGTTGGCCAGGAGCACAGCTCCCTCGCCGATAGCGTCGTAGAGGGCTGTATCCCCACCGGCCTCTAAACCCTCGATGGCCGAAGTAATCTGATTTCGGGCGGGACCGACTTGTTGAAAATCGGCAAGTAAGAGAAGCTGATCAGAGAAAGCAATGATCGAAATGGTATCATCATCACCCATCTGATTGACGAATTGTACGGCCGCATCCAGCATATTATCTATCTTCCCTCCCTCCATGCTGCCTGAAACGTCGAGAAGCATTACCAGGTTAACCTCCTTCCGGGCTGATTGCCAGAGATCCTGGACTGCGTAGACCGTTTCAACACTTGGTGATTGGAAGATCGTCATTGGCTCAGAGAGGTCAACACCATGGGCTTCGTCCAAGGGAGAGACAATGCTTACATTACTATTAACCGGCCGGAGCCCATAGCTTACAGCCAGCTGCTGGGCTTCTTCCTCACGGAGATAATCCCGGAAGAGGGCGGCCGCTTCCTGGCTCTGGGGATCGGCCGAACTATTTATACAAGCTGGGTGAGTGGCAACGAAGGTCCCCTCCAAAGGATAGATCGGCACAATATCCCCGCCCTCGCCGCTTATTGCATCGCTTTCATACATGACAGCCGCACCTAAGTAAGAGATTCCACGCTCGTTCATCGTCTGTCCAAGGCTCGCGGTGCTGGTGCTGAAGGTGGAGACAGCGCTCTCGAAAGCGCTTACTGATGCTTGTACAATGGGTTTGTTGATGTCTTCAACTGTAACAGCATCACTTTTAAGTTCAGCGGCCTGGACCAGGGCCAACAAAGTGCTAGCCCCGCTGCCTGATAAGCCTGGATGGGTATGGCCGATCCGCAGTGAATCACCGTAGAGTCCCCCGCTGTAGTAATTCCAGAGGGAAGGATCGGCCGCCAGGCTGCCGACATCAATCCAGCCGATCTCCAGTCCCGGCCAGCCTAAAGACTCTGCGACCGGCCGCCACATGGCGATAACTAGTGGGCTGCTGGCCACGCTGACGCAATCACCTTGATAACCGGTTATGCCCTGATCGGCCAGGATGTTGGCCCAAACCACCTCCTCTGGCAGCCAGAGGTCAGGAGTAATCTCACCATTCACAATATCAATAACAGCTTCACCAGATTCAACTAAAGAAAGCTGAACGTAAACCGGCTTGCCATCGGCTGTTTCCACTTCAGCTTCATTAAAAGCTGCGACGGCTTCCTCTAACCAGCGGCCGAGGCTTGTGTTAGCGACCACTTCAACCACTTCATCGTTGCCTGAAGGACCATTGCTGGTGAAGGATCCGCAAGCCAACATGACCACAGCGAGGATTCCGACCAAAAGCGGCAAACCGCGAAATCTTTTTTGATCCATTGATACTCCTCTATAGAAGCCCGTGCACTACCGGAATTAGCGTCCCACTGTTATAAGGGTAAGTTCTACAAATCTATCGAGTGCCTGAATTTGAGCGTCTTCACTATTTCGATGATCCATTGGTGGGAGTGCAGCTTCGACGATAAACCTGGCGGGGTCGATGCCCTGAGAAACCAGGTAATCAACCACAGATTGCGCCCGGCCCTCTGCTACTTCGAGGATGTCTGCCTCGGTATAAGGAGGGTCGTTAGCAGGCCAGGCTGAGGAACCAACTACCTGGAGAAATAAACCCACGCTTTGGGACAGGGTGGGCACAACACAGGCATCTAAATTACGCCTGGATTCGAGAGTTAACTCAGTCGATTCAGGTAAGAAGGTAAAGGTCCGGCAAGGCAGAACGGCTAATGTAGCAGCGTCTTCGGTATCCACACCGCTCAGGTCCAGCTGCGAAGTAATGGAGAAAGAGTCGTTTACCGGCTTACCGTTAGGTTGAAGCGAGGCCTGGTCAGCTGCTCGCATGACGAAACCAGGATTGACCAATTCTTCCACATCATCATCAGGTACAGATGCGTCAGAAGCTGCCCACACGCGCCGGGCGATCTGCAGCCGGTCGATGAGAGGTCTAGTATCTCGCATAACAAAGGCGTTATCTCCTAAGTCAGCCTGGGCGACACTCACCAACCAACCCTCAAAATCAGCTGTCGCTGATTCGGGATAGACAAAGCTCCAATCGTTGTGACCCCACTCAGCAATCTGAGCGGCCGCTGTGTCAAAATCCTCCACCTGTGATTTTAAGGTATCAAACCAGGCGTTGTGGAAATTTTGGACCTTTTCGGGATCATTTTCAATCGACTGCCGCGATGTGACAATCACGTCCATAACGATTCGTAATTGATTGGAGCTTAGTAAGGGGATGCCACCACCAATCTCAGCATCGAAGATAGTTGGCTCCCAACCGGATACAACATCCGCCTGTCCTTCATTAAAAGCTGCCACAGCATCCTCAACACTATCCTGTGGCACGAGGGTTACCTGCGATCGTGGGCTAAGCTGGGCAATGGACAAGACATAGTAAACAAAATATTCACCGACACTGCCACGGGAGAAGGCAATCCTCTGACCCTCTAGCTCGTTGATAGTTTCGATGTCCCTGGCCCACAGCTGGTCTGCGCCAGCGCTTTCATCAATAATGGCGGTGATGGCGCCGGCGCTGGTGAGGGCGACTGAATCTAGCGTTGTAAGGAGACAATCCCAAAGACCGGCCTCTAATAGGGCTGTTCGTTGCTCTTCGGACACATCATAATCTGGATCGTCATCCAGGAAGAAGGGCACAATTCCCAAATGAAAACCGTGTTCGATGTCCTTTCCGGACATCTGCATTTGCTGGAGGGTGTAAAAACTGCCGAAAGCGTCAGCGCCACAAATATAGGTAGGCAGGCCGTCTTCCGGATCGTAATTGGGGCCCCAGATGGGTTCTGGCGACTCAAGATCGACCGATGGGGTCGGCCGTCCGGCACCAGGCGTCTCTACCCCTTCCACTATGGCAGCGGTAGGCTCATCTGAATCCTCACCTCTTATGAGATCAATGAAAAATGGAATGGCAAAGGCGGCGCAAAGAACAACTACAGCAAGGCCGATGATGGCAATAAAGATGATCCTGGTTCTATCGACGTTTTGCATAGAAATCTCCTGTTATCTCTTAGCAAGACCCCAACATGTGGTCACTGTGTATTGAAATTCGAAAAACCACCACATAAATTCGGTATTACACTTTACGCAACAACATATCCCAGGTTGCTGAGGACATCTGATGAAGTTTGTCCCATCAACAGCTGGAATTCGAGCTGATTTTCGCTGTTAAGGTCAATAATTAATTCATAAGCTTCTGGCAAAACACAATGTTTACTTCCCTTTACGCCGCCGAGCATTTCCTGGTACGCGCCAATGCTGAAAAAACCAACATACAGATCCTCTGTGGTGACCGGTAAGTAGAGGGCTGCTTCACTTTTCTTCTGGGGATAGATGTCATCGCTATCACAAGTGATACCACCCAATTGGACTCTCTGAAAAGGCTTATCCAGATGATTCAGTGGTAGAACGATGAAGTGCTCGCCAAGAGCCCAGCTATCGGGGAAGGAGGTCATAATTGAGCCATCAATAATGTACCAGGGATATATGGAGGAATTCTCTTTTATGGTGATAACCTTAAATAGATGAGCGCCATGTTCGGAAGTTGTGTAACGGCCAAACTCGCCCATAATATCGGGTACGGGCACTTCATAGCGACCACAAATCTCCTGCATTGTGGTTAGGAGCAGGCGCACGAAGCTCCGGTAATCAAAGTGAAAATCAAGGGTCATGGCCACAGGCATGCCCCCTCCAAAATCGAAAATCGATAAGCCTGAATAACGCTGCCGTAGACGAGCATATATCTCCATGGGGGGCGTTAACCATTGGATGAAATCGACTTCACTGGTTATCTGGCTGCCCACCATGGCATGATAGAGAATCAACCTCAAATTTGGAGCAGCAGAGATATATTCGGCCGCTTTCCACATCATATCCAGATCTAGACCAAAGCGAGAGTTGTAGCTATCCATCTCCGCTTCATCATGGTGGGGACCGTAACTCTTTTGGCGAATACCAACATCGAAGGGCAGCTCAGATTCAATAAGAGGAGGAAGTTCGCTAAGATCCTCGATAACAGGGATCAGCTGATCATGTTCCCCTTTGAAGCGGATGATATTGGCGGCGTAATCCGTGGCAGCCGACTTAAAGCCATTACAAATAACCAGCTGTTCTGGGGTGAGAAGGCCCCGGCCTCGCATTATTCGGGCGATCTCAACATCGACAGTGGAGGACATTTCATGATGGGTACCTGCTTTCAATGTCGTTCGAATAATCTCCTCGGCCGCGTTTGCTTTTGAAGCATATGCGTAGAGGAATTGTCCCTGGTAATCTATCTCCTCAATGACCTCAGAGAAAATTTGGCGCATCTCCTCAATTCGCCTCCTAATAAGCGGCAGATAAACAACCTCCAATGGACTTGAAACAGTCCGGCCAAAGCCCTGGTCTTGATGATCCGCCAGAAAAAGTTGGGTCAGATCGAGGTCGTCCAGGTAAAGTCGCCCATCTTGAGATCTCAGGTAGTTGTTGAAGGTGTAGTTAGGTGCAGGCTCTGTCGATTCCCAACCGATAACAGGTATTGACATCATCAGTACTCCAAAAGGAAAAAACTTGATTCAGCATCCACTGTGATAATAATCGCCGTTAACATAAGCATTATAGTCAAAAGTGACATCTGGGGAAGAGGACCAAGGTTTATGAATAAATATGATTACCTGAACCAAGGAAACTTTGACGGGCAGAAATAAAGAGCAATCTGGCGGAACCTAATGCGCTGACCCTTCCTTAAGCCTGACGTTTTTCAGGTGGAGGTTCAAGTTCTTCTCCATCGAATTCCCCCATTTCCAACCTCTCCGGAGCGACGGCGCTAACCCCTGCGCTCATCAGCGTAGCTATCCAGCGATTCTGATCATCAACCTCAAAGATCAGTTCCTTAAAAATGAGGGTCATTGGAATTGAGAGTATAGCGCCTATCGGGCCTAAAATCGCTGACCAAAAAATAACCGAAAAGACGACAACGAAGGGGGAGAGATTGAGCCCTCTGCCCATGTATTTTGGTTTAACGACGTTTTCGGCGAAACCGTTAATCAGAACGATCCCCAGGAAGACGAAAAGAGCTCTTGGCCAGCCAAATTCCAACAAAGTCAATATCGTCGGTGGTATAGCCGCCAGCCAAAAGCCTATGGTGGGAATATAGCTCAGTAAAAAGGCCAAAATTCCCCAAAGAACAGCGAAGTCCACACCCATAAGTAAGAAAAATATAATATCTCCAATTCCGGTAACGATGCCAACGATGGTTGTAATGTATATGTACTGACGGATATCCGCGCCAAAGGCAGCAACGCGCTTAATATAATCATTTCCTGACTTAATTTCACTAGACAGTTTTTCAGCAATACCGAAGGCGTCTACCAGCAAAAAAACAAGGATCAAGCCAATTAAAGCAATATTCGAAAATGCGGATACTATGCCACTGATAAAGGCGATGCCGGCATCAAAAATGACCGATGGATCGAACAGCTGGGACATATCCGTAAAAACACCGCTAATGTCGCCTTCTTCAACTCCTAAGTCCAATAGTAATTGATCAAAGTCGTCCACTATAGACTGCAGTTCACTGGCGTAGGTCGGGATTGATTCAACCAAACGGTTAAAAGCAACGATGAGAAGAACGATCAGGGATCCAAGTACTAATATGATTGCCAAGAGCGTTAAGGCAAAAGCCAACCAGCCCGGAAAATTCTTTTTCAACATCCAGTAGAGAAGCGGGCTAGCGCTTAACACGATGATATACGAAAGGAACAGAGCATTTATAATGGTCCTGGCCTGAATCATGAAGAAGAGCAGAAGGCCGAGGCTGGCAAAGGCCACGAAAACCCGAATGGTGAAAGATATCGGTCTATCTCGATTCATACTGTATCTCCATGTTGAAAACCCCCTAAACGGAGCCGAACCAATGAAATAAAGGGTT
>BTQB01000104.1:0-8157 GCA_036985655.1 Anaerolineae bacterium
CCATTTCTGTTATCCGGCCGGCCTCGATTACCACGATCCGATTAGCTCGCTTAATAGTCGAAAGGCGATGGGCGATGACAAAGCTGGTGCTGTTGGCCATGATATTTTCCATGCCCTTTTGGATGAGAGATTCCGTCAGGGTATCTACCGAGCTGGTGGCTTCATCCATGATAAAAATCTCTGGTTTGGCCAAAACAGCCCGGGCAAGGCTTATAAGCTGTTTCTGTCCAACAGATAGGAGACCGCCCCCTTCACCTACATCCTCATCATACCCGTTTTCTAAAGTGACGATGAAATTATGGGCGCCGGCCACTTTTGCTGCGCTGACGATCTCCTGGTCATCGGCTTCTAAACGGCCGTAACGGATATTCTCGCGTATAGAACCGGAAAAGAGATGCGGTGTTTGCAAGACTACCCCTATCCGGGATTGGATTGAGTGCAGGGTTAACTCCTGATAATCTCGACCATTAAGCGTTACTTTGCCGCTTTTAGGTTCGTAAAATCGAGCCAGGAGATTGACTATAGTCGATTTTCCAGCCCCGGTTGGGCCAACCAGGGCAACTGTCTCTCCAGCACGAACGTGCAGATTAAAATCCTTCAGCACGGGTTTGTCTTTTTCGTAATAAAATTCTACCTGGTTAAATACGATATCGCCCCTTATCGAATCAACCTCTTCTGCTCCTGGCCGGTCGACGATTTCCGGAACTGAGTCAGAGAGAGAAAAGACCCTCTCGGCCGAGGCAACTGCCTGCTGCATCTCGGCATAAACACGGGCTATTTCCTGTATGGGCCAGAGCATAAAGGTCACATAGAAGATGAAGGCCTGGATCCCGCCAATAGTCATTTCTCCCAGCTCAACCTGCCAGCCGCCATACAGTGCAATAACGCCGATAGCTACCGCACTGATGATCTGAACTGCGGGCAGGAAGAGAGCTGACAACCAGGCAGCCTTATAGCTGGATTCATACATCTTGCCCGTCAGCATTTTAAATTCACCAAGATTGGCTTCTTCCCGGGTAAGGGCCTTGGTCACCCGTACGCCAGTGATGCTCTCATTGTAGGAACCAGTGATCTTGGAATTGGTCTTTCTGGCAACCCGGTATTCAACCAAGATCTTTTTCTTGAAGTAGACGGCTACCACCAGCAAAATGGGTATGATCAAGGCTACCAAAAGAGCCAACTTCCAATTGATAATGAGCATGAAAACGAAAGAGGTAAGAATCCGGGTAAATCCCCAAGTAACGTCCAGCAATCCCCAAGAAACTAATTCACCCATTCTCTGGATATCTGATGTCACCCGGGACATGATCCAGCCGACAGGCGTGCGATCAAAATATGAAAAGGACAGTTCCTGTATCCGTTGGAAAAGCTGTTTCCGCAGGTCGTATTGGACAGTCTCGCCCAGAATGCCCGCCAGGTAGATGAAGCCAAATACCAGGCCAGCTAAGACGATGACAAGAATCACATAGAGGCCAATCAAACGGACCAAAGCCTCTTTGTCACTCGGAATAATAGCCTCATCGATGATCTGCATTCCCACGTAGGTTGTCATGGCGTCAATAACGGCCACGGCCATAATGCAAAACAAGAACCCAGCCACCATGGGCCAGTGGCTCTTGGTCAGGGCGAGGGTGCGAAGAAGCGTGCTCCCATTTAATTGGGTGGTGAATTCTTCCTCTTCGAATCCGTGAATCTCGGTCATCAATTACTCCAGGCGAACGTTGATGTCAACGCGAACGTTGGGGTCAACGCGAACGTTAGGGTCAACCGTCCCTAGACAGCGACCCTGGCGATCTCCTCCTCTAATTCATCCTCAATCTGGGCCTGCAACCCATAAATCTCGCGATACATTCCGGGCTGGCTAACCAGCACATCATGCGAGCCTTGTTGAATAATCTGGCCCTTCTCCATCACTAAAATCAAGTCGGCCGTCATCACAGTCTGGATCCGGTGGGCGATGACAAAGGAAGTCCTGCCGTGCATCAGTCGCTCCAGGGCCTCCCGAATTTCTGCCTCTGTTTCTGTATCTACCGACGATGTCGCATCGTCTAGAATGAGAATGCGTGGATCCTTTAAGAGTGTTCGAGCTATAGCAATACGCTGTTTTTGGCCACCAGAAAGCGTAACGCCTCGCTCTCCAACCAGGGTGTCGTAGCCGTCTGGAAACGAAGTGATCACATCATGAATGGCTGCCGCCTGGGCAACCTCGATTACCTCTTCATCAGATACTGACCGGCTTACGCCGTAAGTTATATTTTCTTTGATGGTTCGAGAGAACAAGAAAGGTTCCTGTTCAACAATACCGATGTGTTGGCGTAGATAATGACGGGGGTAATGTCCGATTTCGACGCCATCCAGCAGCAGTCGTCCAGCAGTCACTTCATAGAATCTGGGTAGTAAGCCCACCAGGGAAGATTTACCGGAACCGGTATAGCCAAGCAAGGCAACTCTTTGACCTGGCTGGCAGCTGAAGTTAATGTCCTTGAGTACAGTTCCCGAGCCATCATACGCAAAAGAGACCCCCTCAAAGCGTATTGCACCATCGGGTCCGCCGGCTGGCGCGTACGAACCGGCTCCAAGGGGCTCTTCTTCTTCCTTGACCACCAGGGTGACTCGTTCATAGGAGACAAAGGCCTGGGACATCTGCACAATTAACCTGCCCAAGACCCTCATTGGCCAGAGGATCCAGATAATCATCCCTGAGAAAGCTATGTATGTACCCAGAGTTATTGTGCCGTTAATGGTCATAACAGCCCCAATCGCCAGGCCAGCAATCATTTGCAGGCCAACCAATATGTCTGTTACTGGCCAGAAGACAGAGTGATTTAATATCAGCGTTTTTCCGCGAAGGAATCGTTCGTGATTATCGCCCTCAAACTTCTCCATCTCATAATCCTGGCGGGCAAAGGCCTTAACCACCCGGACGCCGCTGAGATTTTCCTGTAAAGTGGTCGAGAGGATGGCTTCCTGCACCTGGTATACTTCGTAAGCAATTGAGATACGCCGGAAGAAGAATATGGAAATGATCACGATGATGGGAACGACTATCGTCGACAGGAGCGCCAGGGTTGGATTGAGATTTAATATGGCGATGAAATTAATTGCAAAGAGAAAAATAATCCGGCCGAAGCCAATGGCCTCCTGGGCGAAGAACCTGCGGACGGCATCGACATCGGAGGTAACCCGCTGGATTAATTCTCCCGTTTGGACCTTGTCATGATAGCTGAAGGGCAGCCGCTGCAGGTGGTCATACAGATAGTCACGAAGACGCCGGGCCAGGCCCTCCGAGGTATAACCCGCCAGCCGGCCGCTTAAATAGGTGAAACTTCCCTCAAACAGGGCCAATATAACGAAACCGAGGGCCACAGCCACCAAAATTACATCAAGGCGACCTTCAATAAGGACATCGTCGACTAAGAAGCGAAGCAAGAAGTAGGTGGCAGTCTTCGTCAAGGCTGCTAAGCCAAGAGCGACAACCGCCCCCAAATACGCCCAGCGATAACCCTCTAATAGGCGCCAAAAGCCAACCAGCCTGTTATCTGAGACTGTCTTTTGCAGATCGAAAATGTTTCGATCAGCCGGCGTCGTCATTTTTTCTCCTTCACCCCCGAAAATAGGCGATGGTGATCTTAGCCGCCTACCAGCGCCACTCCAAATTTAGCTGCTGCCGGGCGTTTTATACCAGGACCCTGGAAATCGGCTGTAAAGTGGAACACAGGCTAAAAAAAGGATTTCAACGGGGGGCAGGGAAGAAGCCATTGCGTCGACCCGAACACCCACAGGATCACATCTCATTCTTCATCGGGTATAATTGGTAATTGATCTTTTTTTAACTTCAAACTATCCTGGTTGCCTAGCTCAAGCAGGTCTGGGAATACTTAAAAAAGTAAATATATTTGGAGGGAAGAATACGAGATGATTGATACCGACGGAAAATTTTTTCTTGGTGGTGTAGTCAATCCGGATTCAGGGGAAATAAGTAAAGATCGACTGCTATACGACCCCGATGATCTGACAACCCACGCCGTTGTAGTTGGCATGACTGGTTCCGGAAAAACTGGTCTTTGTCTGGATATATTGGAAGAAGCGGCTCTTCAAGGTATTCCCGCATTGATGATCGATCCAAAAGGTGACATTGGCAACGCGCTTCTCCATTTCCCGCGGATGCAGCCAGGCGATTTTAAACCATGGGTTAACATTGATCAGGCTCGCCGGGAAGGTAAGACGGCCAGCCAGGCGGCCAACGACACTGCCAAGTTATGGCGGAATGGCTTGAGTAAATGGGGAATCGGCCCTGCTCGCCTTCAGGCTCTTAAAGACGCGGTCCAATTTACACTCTTTACGCCAGGATCGGATGCCGGTCTGCCAGTGAGTATATTAGCTTCTTTCAATGCGCCGGACATTGACTGGGGTAAAAACCGTGAAATTTTACGGGAGCGTATCTCAGGCACAGTTACCGCCATCCTGGGACTTACGGGGATGGCCAATATCGATCCTGTGCGCTCGAAAGAACATATATTGTTGGCCAACATTTTTGAGCAAGCCTGGAGCAATGGCCGTGACCTTGATCTGGCTGAATTGATCATGCAAACTCAATCGCCCCCTTTTGAAAAACTCGGCGTCTTTGAGACCAACACATTCTTCCCCGAAAAGGAGAGATTTGGGCTGGCTATGCAGCTCAATAATATCTTGGCTGCCCCGACTTTCCAGGACTGGATCCACGGCCAACCCCTGGACATTCAAGGGCTGCTTTACACTGATGACGGCCGCCCGCGACACAGCATCTTTTACATCGCCCACCTGGACGATCAAGAGCGTATGTTCTTTGTTTCTTTGCTTTTCACCGCCGTGGAGACGTGGATGCGCACCCAGAAAGGCTCCACTTCCACCCGGGCACTAATATATTTCGACGAGATATTTGGTTATCTACCGCCGGTCGGCAAACCGCCTTCCAAGGAATCAATGCTGCGTATGCTTAAGCAGGCCCGGGCTTATGGAGTCGGCCTGATTCTGGCCACCCAAAATCCGGTGGATATCGATTACAAAGCGCTGTCCAATGCCGGCACCTGGTTTATAGGCAAGCTGCAGACCGATCAGGATAAACAGCGATTATTAGATGGCTTGATGGGCGCATCTGGCGGCTTAAATAGGGCCGAGTATGACCGGCTGATATCTACCTTGGGCAAGCGCGTGTTCTTGCTGCACAATGTTCATGACAAGCAGCCATCCCTCTTTAGAACTCGCTGGGCGATGAATTATTTGGCAGGACCCTTGACCCGCGATCAAATTCCAGCTTTAAATCGCTTGGCTGGTAATAAGTTTGCACCTGTCGAACCGGCAATTGATCGAAGAGCATCGGCGGCCGCCTATGATAAAGATGAGGCCCGCGTTCTAGAACAGGAAATCCCGCCAGCCTTCGAAGGTTCTAAAACCCGCCCGGCTGTGCCCAGGGATATCGATGAGTTCTTTCTGCCTAACAACCTTTCGTTAAGCGAGGCTGTTAAGATTGCGAACCGGGCTCTTCCGGCGAACATCCAAAAAGCGGGCATGTTATACCGTCCAATATTACTTGCCCAGGCGGATATAGCTTTTACCAACCGAAAGTACAATCTCAATTACAATATCAAACAAACGGCCTTCATAGAGGAGCCTGACAGGCGTGGTATGATTCGCTGGGATGATTTTTTGGTCACCCCAATTGACCCCAGGAACGTTGAGCAAGAACCGGTTCCCGATGCTCGATTTTCCGATTTAGAGGAACCCCTTAGCGACAGCCGAACGATGCGGACGCTTAAAAAAGACTTCCAAGACTGGTGTTACCAGACTGTTGAGGTCAAGGTTAGGGCTAATGAGAAGTTGAACGTGTTTGCCGGGCCTGAAATTTCTGAAAGCGATTTCGAAAAGATGTGTGCTGCCGCCATTGAGAAAGAGCTTAAGGAAGATGTTGATAAATTCCTAAAGAAGCATGAGGCGCAGATCGATCGCATCGAGGAAAAATTAAAACGGGAAAAGCGAGAGCTTAAAGAGGACGAGGCTGAGCTGTCAATGCGCAAGGGGGAGGAAGGCATTGGCTATGCGGAAACTCTGGTAGGATTGTTCGGCGGCCGGAGGCGAAGTTTATCATCCTCTATGTCAAAGAGACGTATGACCGCAAGGGCCAAAGCCGACGTTGAGGAGTCTCTTGATGTTATTGAGGATTTTGAGGAAGAACTTGAAGAACTCGAAGATGAAAAGAAGGAAACCCTTGAGGACCTCAGAGATCAATGGCAGGAAATCGCCGGAGAGACAATTGATATCCCCGTTAAACCGTACAAAAAAGATATCAGAGTTGAACTATTTGGCGTCGCCTGGGTGCCCTACCACCAGGTGGAAGGGGACGATGGTTCCTTTGAGCTGCCCGGATTCGCCCAGGAGAGTTGAGAGGTCTGGCGATCATGTTGAGAATTCACCAGGCTGCCGGAGCTTAAACTTTTCCGATGATGCCAGAAGTTCACAGATGAATAAACGGCCCTTAATGATGTAAACCAGAAGCGTCGGAAAGGCGGCGATGATAACTCTAGCCATGGCCATATTCCACTTCTTTATCCGGCTACCCGATGGCATGATTTCCTTCTTCACTAGATCTAATCACCGCTCCTACGGGTAGCAACATCGAAGATAACTGCGCCAGCAAGAACAATTGCTCTCACGATGTATTGGTAGGCTATATCAATGCCCATAAGGTTCATACCGTTTGTCAGTGATGACATCACCAATGCGCCGATGAGCGAACCGATCACCGTACCGACGCCACCTCCTGCCGATACACCGCCAACAAATGAAGCAGCGATAGCGTCCAATTCAAACAACGTTCCCGCGGTCGTCGTGGCAGATTGCAGGCGGGCTGCAAACAAGATCCCCGCCAATGCAGAGAGCATACCCATTGAACCAAAAACCACATGTGTTATTCGGTTGACGCTGATACCGCTCAATTCGGCTGCTTCTGGATTACCACCAACAGCATAAATATGTCTTCCGAGCACCGTCTGTGTGGTCACGAAATGATAAAAAAGCACTACAATCAATACAACGACCGCTGTCCATGAAAGGCCTCGATATCCAGCGAGTGTCCATGTGATTCCAGCGATTAATATTGAGAATCCCACAAATTTTAAGATGAACAATCCGGTTGATGAGACTTCTGCTTTTTGCCTCTGCTTTCTATTGCGCTTAATGATTTCGCCAGCTACAAAAATGAGGATAGCAAACAGCCCAAGAATCAACGTAGACTTGTGTAATTCTGGCATGATATCGGTAGCTAGAATCTCTGGAATGAAGTCATTACCGATGGCATTGAAGGTCTCATTCGGGATTACGATTGTTCCGGTAGATCTGGTAACAAGCAGTAACGCTCCTCTGTAACCCAACCATCCAGCAAGCGTTGCGACAAAGGCAGGGATGCCCAGATTCGCAACCATGAAAGATGTAAGGCGCCCCGCTACTATGCCTAGGATCAAAACAAGAGGTATCACCACGATCACTGGTAGATCATACGATACCATAGCGATGGCAGCGACTGCACCAAGAAAACCTGCCAGAAAGCCAACCGATAGATCAATATGTCGGATAACAATAACCAGTGTCATTCCTATGGCTAAAACGGCAATAAATCCCGTCTGATTGAACAAGTTGGTCAAATTTCTAGGAGAGATAAATAATCTGTCGGTTGTAGCCGTGAAAAACGCCACAATAATAAATAGGGCAATGTACATTCCGTAATCACGGATATTCTCTCTGAGTAATTTCCTACTATCCTCAATAAATGACATCTTAGGTTCCCTGGGCTTATTCAGCCACTCTTGCCTCGGCGAAATCATCACGAGCACCAATCATATAGGCCACCACTCTTTCACGGAATTCATGGATGTCGCCTTCAACCGGAGCGTCTGAGACCTTGCGCCCATGTCGAAGCACTATCATCCGATCGCTAACTCGGTAGATATCTTCCAGGCGATGACTGATAATGATGATTGAAGAGCCCTGTGCCTTGAGTTCTTGCACCAATTCAAGCACTTGATCGATGGCAGCCACACTCAAAGCCGCCGTCGGTTCGTCCATGATGATGACCTTGGCGTCGAAGGCAGTTGCTCGGGCAATGGCGACTGCCTGGCGTTGACC
>BTQB01000105.1:0-8050 GCA_036985655.1 Anaerolineae bacterium
TTTCTTGAATAAGGACGATTCCAGTTATCACAAGCTATCATCATAGCGGTGTGGGGCGCTCCTTTGAGAGGATTCGACTCTCGATCGGCGCGACCCTCTTCAATATCAGCGATCTCTTGTCGAATTGAGATGAGGGCGTTGCAAAAGCGATCTAATTCCGCCAGGGACTCGCTCTCTGTTGGTTCGATCATCAGAGTGCCTGGCACCGGGAAGGACATCGTTGGGGCATGGAATCCGTAGTCCATCAACCTCTTGGCCACATCTTCTGCTTCAATTCCTGATGTTCGCTTCATCGGCCGGATATCAATTATGCACTCATGGGCGATGCGGCCGTTGGCGCCTTTGTAGAGAACTGGAAAATAGGGATCGAGCCTGGCGGCCATATAGTTCGCGTTCAAGATGGCCACCTCGGTTGCTTTTTTCAACCCTTTGGCGCCCATCATGGCGATGTAAGCATAGGAAATGGGCAAAATGCTTGGACTTCCCCAGGGCGCTGAGGCAACAGCGCCGGATGCCTTCTCTCCACCAACACCGGAGATGACGGAGTGACCGGGCAAAAACGGGGCTAGATGTTCGGCCGCGCAAATTGGACCCATGCCGGGCCCACCGCCTCCATGGGGGATGCAGAAGGTTTTATGTAAATTCAGATGGCAAACATCTGCGCCAAACTGACCTGGTTTGGCGATGCCAACAAGGGCGTTCATGTTGGCTCCATCCAGGTAAACCTGCCCTCCATTTTGATGGACAATGTCGCATATTTCACAAATTGCCTCCTCGAAAACCCCATGGGTTGAAGGATAGGTCACCATCAAGGAAGAGAGGCCCTCCTGGTATTTTTCAGCTTTTTCCCGTAGATCATTAATATTGATATTTCCCTCTTCGTCGGTTTTGACAACAACAACTTTAAGGCCGGCCAGGACCGCACTGGCGGGATTTGTTCCATGGGCTGAACCAGGAATTAAGCAGATGTTGCGATGTTCTTCACCTCTGCTTCTTTGGAAAGCCTTGATAACGAGTAAACCAGTATATTCCCCTTGGGAACCCGCATTTGGCTGTAATGATGTGGCCTTGAATCCGGTTATTTCAGCCAACCACTCCTCTAAGGATTCAAACAACGATGAATAACCTTGAAGTTGGTCTCGCGGTGCGAAAGGATGGGGACGGCTGAAGGCAGGCCAGGATACAGGGATCATCTGGGTCGTTGCGTTGAGCTTCATCGTGCATGATCCAAGGGGGATCATCGAATGGGTAAGGGACAAATCCTTGGTTTGCAATCGATGAATGTAACGGAGCATCTCAGTTTCGGAGTGATAGATGTTAAACACAGGGTGGGTCAAGAAATCTGATTCGCGCCTGTGCGGAGCGGGGTAGTCGATATCAACTTCCAGGGACAGCTCCTCGACATCTAATTCACGATCACCATCTCCAAATATTAAGAATAAATCGGACAGATCATCACTAGTCGTAACTTCGTCCAGCGAGATGCCGATCCGACCGTCATCGAAATAGCGTAGATTAATCTCCTGGTCCAGTGCAGCAGAAGAAATTTCCACTTGATTTTTCGGTCCGTCCCTTACAGTTATCGTGTCGAAGACCGGATCATCCGTAACCTTGTAGCCGAGGGATCGCAACCCTTTTGCCAGAAGGGCAGTCAAGAAATGGACACGGCCGGCTATCTGACGTAAACCATCAGGACCATGGTAGACAGCATACATTGAAGCCATTACGGCTAGCAGCACCTGGGCAGTACAAATGTTGCTTGTAGCCCTTTCCCGCCGGATATGCTGTTCACGGGTCTGCAGAGCCAATCGCAAAGCTGGCGCTCCAGTAGAATCAACAGATACGCCGACCAGGCGTCCGGGCAACTGACGTTGGAACGATTCCCGGGTGGCCATGTAAGCGGCATGCGGGCCGCCATATCCCATGGGCACACCAAATCTCTGGCTGCTGCCAATAACAACATCAGCGCCAAATTCGCCAGGTGGTCGCAGCAAAAGTAAAGAGAGAAGATCGGCCGCGACAACGGTCATAGCGTTAGCGTTATGGGCCCGGGTAAAAAAGCTGTCATATTCAAGGATAGCGCCATCGGTTGTAGGGTATTGGACCAGAACCCCGAAGGTTTCAATATCAAAATTGTAAGATTCATGGTCGCCAACGATTAAATTGATCCCCAATGACCCGGCCCGCGTTTGGACCACATCTATGGTTTGAGGATGACAATGTTCAGAGATAAAAAAGGTATTTGCTTCTGATTTCCGCGGTAAAGAGCGCTGGCATAAGGTCATTGCCTCAGCAGCAGCAGTACCTTCATCAAGGAGCGAGGCATTGGCGATATCCATTCCCGTTAAGTCCCCAATCATCGTTTGGAAGTTAAGAAGAGCTTCCAAACGTCCCTGGGCAATCTCGGCTTGATAGGGGGTATATTGGGTGTACCAACCTGGATTTTCTAATATATTGCGCTGAATCACGGCCGGTGTGATAGTGTCCGAGTAGCCCATACCGATGAAAGAGCGGTAGAGCTGATTTTTATCAGCCAATTTCCTCAGTTCCCGTAAAACATTCGATTCACTGCATGGAGGTGGAAGGTTTAACTCGCCGCTCATCCGGATAACAACGGGCACAGCTTCATCCATCAGCTGGTCCATACTTTCAGTACCCAAAAAACCCAACATAACCCCGATATCATCATCCGAGGGGCCGATATGCCTGTTGACGTAATTATCGGCCGCATGGGCAAAACCATGATTTTCTGTCAGTTTGACGTGGCTCATTTTCTATCCCTTATATTCAGTTTGCAGGACGCTGGCGGTGATTAATAAATTACAAGACCATTATTAATCACGCTGGTCACAATAATCGCTATAGGCTTTAGGATCCATCAGGTTTTCTAGTTGACTAGCGTCATGGATAGTAATCTTTATCAACCAACCTTCGCCATACGGATCGCTATTGAGTATTTCCGGGGCGTCAACCAGGGCGTTATTAACCTCCAGCACCTCTCCATCAATTGGCATAAACATGTCAGCGGCCGCTTTCACTGATTCTACAACCCCAAAGGAATCGCCTTCGCTAATGGTGTCACCAACTTCTGGGAGCTCAACATATACGATGTCGGACAATGAATCCTGGGCATAATCAGTCAGACCAATAATGGCCTTATCACCATCGACACGGATCCATTCATCTTCAGATGTATAAAGCAAACCTTCTTTTATATCGCTCATTGCATCCTCCTGAAATATTGATCAATCCAAAATAAAATAGACGAACGACAAATGTGGATTAACGAATCCCATGGTCGTTCGCCCCTGTCATAAACCTGAGAGTTTCGCCAGAATATCCAGCTTGCCCCTTCGGTGCCTTATCACAAACTTAAGATCGTACCGGCTTTTCAGAGGTGCCCTGATGACCGGTCCTTTTGCCTGAGAGATTCACCATCCGATCCATGTAAATCGTTGATTTGCCCCTTCGGCGGTCCTCAAGAGTAAGAAGAGAACGCTCTCCCGATCAGCAGATTGGCGATGCTAATTGATAAAATATTTTACGTCCAGAATTGAGGGTGGGCAATAGGGTCCTAATAATTATAGAGAACTGGGAGCTGAATGAGTCTAAAGCTTCGAGATCAAATAAAGGGAGCTGGTGTATGCAACGATGGTGCTGAATATCTTATAACGTCGATAAATATGGCTGCCATCGCCGGTGTTCAACCATTATACAGGCATCCATTACAACCTTCAGACCGGCCTTCTTAGCCCGATCAGCGGCCGGAACATTGATTATGCCCAATTGCATCCACACCGCCTTGGCTCCAATCTCAACAGCCTTATCAACGACAGCAGGCACCTGATCAGGGCGACGGAAAATTAATACAAGGTCAACTGGTTCAGGAACAGCATTTAGATCGGGGTAGGCCTTTTCCCCTAAGGCTGTGTCCAGATACGGATTGACAGGAATGATTCTATAGCCCAGTTCCTGAAGGTAAGCAGGCACATAATAGCCCGCTCTTCTCGAATTCGAGGACAAACCGACGACAGCAATGGTCTTTGAATTTAACAAAATGTACTCAATAGTTGCATCTCGGTTCATATCACCTACTTTTACAATTTAAGGATTCGAGTCGGCTTAATTTTATAAATAACCCTCGTCTCTTTACTCTCTAGCTCTGCATCTTGGAAATAGCCATAGTAACCCTGGTGATCAGTATACAGTCGAGCCAACTCGTGAATATGGTCAACAGCGCCCGATTCGGTCGCTTCAGCAACCAAACCCCGGATCGATAGATAGCGGAAGTTATCCGTTGGATCGAGGACCAGAATGCTAACCCGAGGGTCCCGCTTCATGTTTTTTTCCTTCTGCCGCCCTCTTGTCGTGTTAATCCAGATCACGTCATCTCTGGAATTACACCAGACAGGCGTTGATTGGGGACTTCCGTCTGGCATTAACGTCGTCAAGGACACTAAGAAGGGGCCATCGATAAGATCGCGATGAGAATCTGGAATTTTTATTGTCATAGAGCACTACCTAAGCGTAATTTAATAGAAACAGATTATATAAAGTTGGGTGATTATATCACGGACTAATGATTTCTAAGTCTGTTTGATTACAATTGGCAGCCAGGAGTGTTAATAGGATATACTAAGAGTAAGTAGAACAGTAGGAGCACTGACTGCTTTCGAGATCGCCTGTCGATCCGCTTGCACACCAAAGGAGATGTACTCATGACGATGATGAAAGAATGGGATTTTTATATTTGTCCAGTTTGCTTCTTCGTAAGCGAGAACCCTGGAACTCATCACAATCATGAGATGGTTCACTGCGAACAACTTCCGGTGGGACACGATCGGTTGAAACCCGTTATCGATGCCCAAGGAGACCTAAAGACCAGGGCGCCACGTTGGTTTTTAGAAGCGGTTTGGGATACTGCTGGGATGGATTATCCAGCTGAAGGTTAATTAGAACTTACATGGCAGCATTTGGCTGAGCCAGAAATCAAAGAAACGCCTCTGGTTGAAAGTGAGTGGCTGGCTAATATTTTATCCGATCCAGGAGTGCGAATTGTCGACACTCGGCGGCGGGGAGATGAGTCAACGGGTGATCACCTTTAGCGGAGTTGGTATTTCAGCTTCGCTGGGACGGGTTTCGATTTATCTGGCTGGGTACAGAAACTAAAGCTTATATTATGGTTTTTAGTATGAGAGGGGGACGGATCCAAAACGACCTGTAGAAAGGGTTTAATCCGGCATCTCAATGGATTGCCGTAAATGGATCAGCAGGGCCATGATTTCCTTTACAGACCACCAGCCACAAACCCCTGCGGCTTCCTGTTCAGGTTCAGAAAGATCATCAATATAGTAGTGCATCTTCGTGTTGGCATGTTTTAGAACACCTGATGAACTCATGATGGTGCTCCATTTCGTTTGCTTGGAGGACACGCCCATTAATCAGAGGGGGGTATAGTCGAATTGTACTAAGCTGTTGATCTCATGCCAGCAAGTAGGTTATTCTATATACCAACAAGAAAATAAAAGAGGGTATCCCCTCACAAACATAACGCGCATTATTGTTTGAAGATAGGAGGTCAGACCTGTGGACATCATTCCCGTAATATTTGGGGGTGCAATTCTCCTCTTTGGCCGGGTACTGTATTGGCTGTTTGTTGGTGTGGTGGGCTATTTTCTAGGATTTGAACTCGCTTCTACCTTTCTTAGCG
Organism: Anaerolineae bacterium; assembly: GCA_036985655.1. Lineage (GTDB taxonomy): Bacteria > Chloroflexota > Anaerolineae > Promineifilales > Promineifilaceae > UBA11865. Next base: position 5,711 of record BTQB01000105.1, read on the forward strand.
GTGAACAAGGCCTAATCACCCTCGTGGCTGTTATCGCCGGCATTATCGGCATAGCACTGGCTGCAGTCGCCCGATACATGGCAGTTGGTCTGGCAGGTTTTATCGTCGGTGGCTACTTCTTCAACCAGGTGACAGCTGCATTTGACTTCAGTGCTGGCGAATATGCATGGCTGATTTTCGTAGCTGGCGGTGTTTTCGGCGTCATGTTGGTCATGTTTCTTTCTGATTGGGCTCTTATTCTCTTATCAACATTCGCGGGAGCTTTCCTCGTCTTAAATGAACTTCCTGTCGAAGAATCGTTAAGATTGTGGGTATTTCTTGGACTTGTGCTCTTAGGAATTATCATTCAGGGGATCTTTCTCTGGACTCGGAAGCCTGAGAATAAGGAATTGCCAGGTTAGCGAGGCAGCTTAACGTGAAATTCGAGTTGGTACTTCATGGACACCTCATCTCCATTACCCATTAAGGGTTGATCATTCAAGCGGACTCGTTTTCTCAGCGCGCCTGGCTATAAAATAAGTTTCCAAGTCTAACCTAAGTAAGTTGGTGACAACAAGCTCCTTCACCCTTATAATCCCCGGTCGGAGGAATCATGTCATCAATAAAGGCTTCCGATGAGACCCGCCCCTCACCGGTGATAAGCTCTAAACCTGTGGGATGGCGAGCCACAGCACGAAGGCTCTCGATTCTTTTTAAAGCTAGAGTTGTCTCGCTGCTTGTTCTGGCGGCCATTGGCGGCGCCTTTCTGGGAGCTGCGGGATGGCCAGGAATGGCTACCCTGACGGTGGTCATAATTACCGGCTGGATGGCCGCATCCGGTTCGGCATCTCTTAATGAGTATCTGGAACAAGAGCAGGACGCGATAATGGCTCGAACACGCGGCCGTCCCCTGGTATTAGGAGAGGTCCAACCACGTTGGGTGCTGTGGGTTGGCATTGGACTTATCGCCGTTCCAACACTTATTGTACTGCCCTTCAACAAAGCGTTAAGCTTTTTTCTATTCGCTGGGGCCTTTATTTATGTTGTTATCTATACGCTCTGGTTGAAACCTCGAACCTTGCTGAATATTGTTATTGGGGGCGCTGCCGGAAGCGCGGCCGTTCTTAGCGGTGGAGCGGCCGCCGGCGCCTGGCAAGAACCAGCGGTTCTCGCCCTGGCAGCAATGCTCTTTTTATGGACACCCTCTCATTTTTGGAGCTTAGCGATTCTTTATCGGAACGATTACGCCAAGGCCAATGTTCCAATGCTGCCCGTCAACTCAACACCCCAGCAGGCAGCCTGGTGGGTTTTCCTTCATACAGGTGCGGCCGCCTTTGTCGCTCTATTGATGGTTCTGACTCCTAACTTAGGCCTGGTTTACTTCATTCCTGTATTCCTCGCCTCAGCATACATGATCTACCGGAACATCAATCTTGTGAAGGACCCAAGCAAGAAGAATGCCCGTATCCTCTTTGTATCTTCCAATATTTATCTGCTGGTCGTGCTTCTTTCGATCTACCTGGCCTCGGTTCTTAACAGCATTTAAGTATCTGCTATAAAGATCCGTGAGTCTGCTGAAAAAAGCTCACGCAAAGGCGGGCGCAAAGATACTCTTGAGAAGAACTTGTGACATCGACGTTATCTGAGTTTTTTCAGTGGAGCCATCCGTAAGCTTAATCGAATCCAGGTCCACTTGTTCATGAGATAACTCTAATTGAAAAATTAAGATTGGGTTTGGTTTATACAAGAGCGGGGATCAAAAAGGTCCAGTAAGTGGCTCTGAATAACCTGTCAGCTCAATGTACCCTCGGCCGGCAACCGGCTGACCTTTTACAGTACCTTCGAAGGCAACAGCTCCTTCCCAGTAGGTTGTCGAAAGATTTAGCTCCTGATCGGCCATCATCGGCCGCCCGGTAAGAATTAAATCATATGCAGGTATTGAGATGGTCCAGGCGGCCGGGTAAGTCGCGCCGCTGGAAGGGCTGGTCCATTGATCTAATATGTCTACCTGCCAATCGCCAAAAGTTAGAGGCCAGGAATTACCCTGAGAATCGATATATGTACCACTGGAGAAGGGTTCCAGGCTTCCATCTTCCCGCCTAATCTCGAAGAACATGAGGGCCGTTCCGTCATCAAGCTGAACGGAGAACCAGTCCCAGCCCACAGCGTTATCACCCAAAGCGCTTGTGCTATATTCATGGTCCTTCCAGACCTTGCCACTTACCTTGTATGTGCTGCCACCGATCACGATTTCACCGGAGGCATATTGTCCGACGATCGAGTAGTAATAAGAAGCATTACCAGGCTCAGGTCCCTTTTGACTTAATCCATCGTTCCCATGAACTATTGGAGGTAATCGTT
>BTQB01000106.1:0-8026 GCA_036985655.1 Anaerolineae bacterium
TATTTTTCTTTCATTAATTCGATGTGACCTGGGGATAGGTTACCGTTCATCGACACACGAGGTGTTTTCAATGCTCGCCACCGGCAGGAGGCCGGGAAGTTATCGGCGTTGATGGTTCAGAAGTATACCAACAAGTCTTCCGGCCTGGCTGATTGGATGAAAGAGAACATTCCCGAGAGATTGACTGTTTTCTCTTTTCCAAAAAAACATCGTCGCCGCTGGCGGTCGACTAACGGTCTGGAACGACTCAACCGCGAGATTCTATATCGTACGCAAGTTGCTGTCCCATTTCCCAATACCGCTTCTTGCTTGCGCCAAACAGCCCTTGCCATGGAAATCAGCGTGGAGTGGCAGACAGGTCATGTTTCCACTCGCCTTGATGACGACGACTATTGTTAATGTTCGGGCATTGCCTTGGATTTGCTTTTGCAAAAAGAAAGTCGCTTCAACCAGATCTGATCAAAACGTTAATTTTATTAATCAATGGTATTCTGCTTCTAGTCTTAATGGGTGAGGATTATTAGAACAATATAAGTTCTGGCTTAAAAGAAAAGAGCCCTGCGATGCAGGGCTTTTTCAGTGTCAGATTTGTATTCTATACCGTCAATTTACCGTCAACGCATTAATAATCTGGCTGAATACGTTTCCGATCCTTGGTCCCAAGAGGATCAGAACGGCTATAACAATAATCGCAACTAATACTAAAATCAATGCATATTCGACTAACCCCTGACCATCTTCGTGTGATAGGAACAACACTGTCACTTACCTCCTTTATAAAGGTTTTTGTATGCTGTCATCTTACATTATATTGATAACAAGATCAATACCAGAGTACTATTGGGCTCAATTAGGAAAATTATTTTACTCCTAAAAGGAGCAATGAGGGTTATATTTTTCACGATATCTTAACAGGGATATTAAGAATTATACTGCGATCAACAACTTATCACTGATCTCAACCGGAATTGTTATTTGAACTCTGGTCCCTATTCCAAGTCGACTCTCAAAAGATAACTCCCCGCCTAACATTTCGACACGTTCCTTCAATGACGGAAGACCGACAGTCTGTTTAGCACTATCAGCCAGCGCTTCGTCCACGTTAAAGCCACTCCCATTATCCTTAACGGCAGCTGTCACTCTGTCCTTATCCATATCGAGTAACACTTCAATCTCTGTTGCTCCACCATGCACTTTCGCGTTATTCATCAACTCCTGAACCGCGCGAAATATTGTAACTTCAATATGGTCTTCAATCCGACGCTCCACACCGGTTACTGTTATCGAAACAGCGATACCTTGCTTCTCTTCAAAGGATTCCACATAGCGCCTGAGAGTTGGCGTAACACCTAAATCATCTAACATCATCGGCCGGAGATCGAAAATAAAGTTCTTTACAGCGTTGAATGTTCTAGCTGCAGAGCTTTTCAGGTTTTCCAATTCCTCCCGGGCTTGCTCCTGATCCATGTCGAACAGCCGCATGCAGATCTCAGCTTGGAGAATGAAGTTGCTCAACGATGAAGCAGGACCATCATGCATTCGCCGAACCAGGCTTTGACGAGCTACCTCCTCAGATTGGATCACCCTGATGACATTAGTCTGATCCTTTTTTGGCTTAGGCGCAACAGGAACTTCTGTGAGCCCGGCGGTCGTTTCGATTATCTTCCTTTGATACTCTACCAACCGGCGAAGAATTACTTCATTACTTTGAAGTTTTTCGAGTTGGCCGCGCATCGTAAATAAACGCTGTTGAGCATTTATTAGAGCTTCAAATCCTTCCTTTATGTCCTTGCGCGGAATGGTATCAAAATTCGTTTGCAGTTGACGCAGATAATTACCAACCCGGGCCGTTCTCTGCTCCAATCGAACAACCTCTGCTGAACTTTGTTTTACAAGAACGGTAATTTCCCTCAGCTCCTCCTTGGTCCGCTCATGTTCTTGTATTGTCCGCTCCACGAATACACGTAGAGTAAGCTCCTCTTCCGAGGGAACTGTCTCATTCATTTGTGCGAACTCCAACTATTTATTCTGGGTGGGTTGACCAAGTGAAAGCGGCCATTCCTAAGTATCAGTGGGAGGGTTATCAATACGCACCCAACCCCTGCTTAAGGCATAAACGGCTGCCTGAGTACGATCATCAACCCCAAGCTTTCGCAAGATGGCGGTCATATGATTCTTCACCGTCTGATGACTAATACCTAGTTCGTAGGCGATCTCCTTATTGCTTTTTCCGCGGGTAACGTGTTCAAGTATCTCCATTTCCCGTGGCGATAAAGGTATAAAGGTATCTTCGGTATCCGTGAGCAACGGACCTGAGATTCGACCGACTTTATTTTCCAGCCATTCGACCACTTCGTCATGCCTAAGTTGTCTTTCACCAACAACATAAAGACCATCTTGTACGGCATATATGGTGCTGATTAATCGCTCAGGCGTGACATCTTTTGGACTATAGGCCGAGGCGCCAGCTCGAATTGCATGGTAGGCTTGCTCGACATCATCGTAACCCGTAACCACTATGACTTTCACATTTGGCTGCCGGGTCTTAATCCTCCTGGTTACCTGGAGTCCCATGATGTCAGGTAGATTAACATCCATTAGCATGACATCTGGCTCGAGCTCTTCGGCTAATTGTATAGCCATCTCACCATTGGCTGCTTCACCTATAACTGTAATCTGCGGATCGGTCTCGAGAACATCCCGAAGACCTTGACGAAACACTGGGTGATCATCAACGATAATGATTTTACAAGATGACACGTTTCTCCCTCTTCTCGATACATTCCCCCGAAATCGGAGCGACCGGTTCCATTTTTCCAGGCCACTGAGCACTTCTTAATCTAAAGACAAATATTTAGCCTTTTGTGCTCTGGGAGAGCTAGATTAACGCAGTATACCATGAAGCTAAAGTACCTGCCAAGCTACTTGTCAGATAGAAGATAAACAGCCATGTTATTGAAGCCTTGAGATTGGGTCCAGGGAAAATCTGTTGAATAAACAACCTGGGCGCTGCCGCTCTTGGTAATTCCATCGTACGACCATCCAGGCGCCGTGACCAAATAGTCAGCATTACTATTTTGAACAAATTCCTCAACCAATATTTCGTCATCAAGAAGTGGAATCACCTCTGGCGAAACGAGTCCCGCTAGATCAATAAGTGATTTTTCAGAAAAATAGCCGATGGCGCCAATATCATGAGCGGCAACAACAGCGTCTTTGGACGTCTCATCCCGCAGCCAAAATGCAACATCAACCATTTCTCCGTTTACAAAGGCAACGTCAGATATATAAGCCTGCAATCCAAGCAAATAGAAGATCAGCAGCATTGTTCCAAAGGTAACCTTTACCCCGAATGAAAGTAGCAATCGAACTCTCTGTTCTTTCAGCAAATTTCCTTCCATCATTCTCAGCAATTGGCGCCAGCCAGCAAAACCATAAATGATCCATATGGGAATAACCGGCCAAAGATACCGGCCATGTTGATAGGTTACTGGAAGTCTCCAGGCAAATATTAGGACGTGTCCAGCAGCCCAAATCAAAGCAATCGACTGCACCAATTGGCGGCTGGTTATATCTTTTTTAATCGCTGAGATAGTGGCCGCAACAAGACCCGGTAAAAGGAGAAGTTGGGCTCCACTTATCCCTCTAATCCCAGAATCGGCGCCACCAAGGCTAAACAGCATTAGCTGGCCGGTTCTAATGATCAGCGGCTGATCCCAGAGAAAGGCGTATTCAGCTTGTTTTGCATAAAGCGTGTTTGGCCACCACTCGCCACTAAGATTCCGGTTAAATGCAAAGTAGGGGACGAGAATTAAGAAACCAATAAAAATGAAACTAAGGAAATCAAGGAGATTTAATTGGCGAGATATGACTTTGAGCGCCAATCCTAAAGCAACCAAGATAACTAATACAAGTCCATCAGGTCTTGTTACTATGACAAGTCCACTCAAGAGTCCAAGGGTGGCTGAACCCAACCATGAGCTATTATCAAGGCCTGTATAGCTGCGCAGGACCTGCAATACGAGGGCTGTAAACAATAAAGTTTCCATGCCGCTTGCCGCTGCCCAGACAAATGGCCAGGTTAAAACGAGAGTCAGCCCAACCCAGATGGCGGTCGACCTATATTCGGGCCATAATGTTTCCCACAGACCCATTGCTGAAATTGCTGACCACGCTAAGCAAAGCCAACCTAAGAAAAAGGTCCACAAAAGATATGGCAGCCCTAGAAAGTAAGCAATGCTCAAGATTAGAGTCCACGAGGGTGATGTTGATCCATTACTTACCAATCCTGGCCCAAATTGCCAGCGGCCTGTCTCCACGAGATTTCTTGCATAGGTCTGGTGGATCCAACTATCGTCTAATGGAAACCCTGGCTCCGACAGGCCGGCCACTCCGGCATATATAAACACTGCGACGGCCGCCAGCGAAATTGTGAGGAGTATCTTGTGACGGTCGAGCCAGGACTTGATTTCTGGTTCTTCAATAGATTCCTGATGAAATTCCGATGAGGCCTGTTTCATTAGGCAACCCATCCCCACATGAAAAATTGGCCGCTGAAGTAAAGATAAAGGCCAATCGAAGGATAGAGTATCAGTCGATTTATCCATGGATTCTTCCCAACCAGGCCAAATACCATAAACATCGGGAAGAACGCTAAAGCATATCTCGAAAAGGAGAAGAGAGGTTTTTGAGGCGAAGCTGGCAACAACATAAACAGCAGCAGCGTTGTTGAATAAAGGCCATAGGTGGGATCAAGTTTCCGATAAGCCAGAATAGTCATAAATAGAAGTACAATCACAACGATGAAGTCGAAGAACAAGGTGAAGGCAGCCTGACCAGAGATCATTTTCCCAATGGCTGTAAGAAGATCCAGACCAGGTATGGCAGTGGTCTGGTACCAATACTTTTCATAGATTTCGGTTAGCCCTGGAAGGTCCATTATAGACCTCCAGTAAAGGAAACCTGAAAGGCTAACCAAGGGAAGAAATAGTGCGAGAATATCTGGTTTGATCTGCCGCCACTTAAATCGACGAGAGCGCATATATTCGTAGGCCAGCGGAACCACCAAAATCCAGCCGGTTAACCTGGTTAATGGAGCGAGCAGACCAAATAACCCAGCCAGCCAAAATCTTTTTCTCCGGGCAAACCAGATTGAAGCCAGGGCAAAGAAAATAAATAATGATTCCGTGTAAGCAGCAGTTAGGAAAAAAGCTGTCGGAAAAATAGCTAGGTAAACAACAGCACGCTTTGCCGATGGCCTATCAAACTCCTCTTCGGTAATTCGGAAGAGTAAGATCAGCGTGCCCAGAAAGGCCAAATTGGAAATTATTATTCCGGCCAGCAGATGCCTCTCTCCAACTGGCAGAATCCCCTGAAAAACATATCCTAATCCGCGAACTAGCGCCGGATATAGGGGTGGAAATACAGAATCTTCCTCGGCCGCATAACCCAGTCGTGAGATACGCAGATAATGCTGGGTATCAAAGCGCTGCCAGGGTCCAAGCAGCAGACTGGCTGGCCCTTCCGCCAGAATGGGTTCTCCCAAATACGGCCGCAGCAGCTCGTCCTCCTCCTGGGGCAGCGGTCGAAGCCCCAACACCAGGGCTGCCCACAGCGTAAGAAATATGCGGCTCAATATAAAGACGATCAAGCCGTATTTCACTGCAGGGTCGGTTTCCCGTACTCGAATTCCAATTGCTCGAATCAAAATCCTAACCCTCGATCCAAAGGGAAAGTAACCTTGTCGATATTAGGTTACTTATGTAAAGTAACATTATTTTCTAAACTGAACGATGTAAGAACAGGATTGAAGAATTCTTAGGATCCTGGAACCAACAACCGATAAATTTTAATATTGTCATAACGATCAATTAACTGTATGTCAGGATAGTCTCGATTGCCATGGTACAAGTCGACCAGCGGTTTAGGATGGTTCTCGTCTAAAATCAGGTAAGTTCCCCCAAATTTATCGGCCGCTTCCATCATTCTATTTACTGGTTCGTTGGGAACTGATAGAGCAGCGAGTCCAGTGTAGTAGTTGATTGCAGGAGCGTTACCTGCGAAAATTACAGCATCTTTAGGCAAACTCTTTCCAATTTCGCTTAATAGGTCTCCATCTTCACTAGATTGAGTTCGCGGCCAGGAAATAACGAATCCGACAATAAAGGCAAGCACAACGAACATTATTGAAAACCGTCTTTTGGCTTTTTGTGGTTGCCAATGGGACAGGCGCGCCGCTACCCAGTCGATCGATATCCCTATTCCAAAGGTGGCAAGAACGGTCGACCAGGGCCAAGCGGCGATCGATGAATGGAAGAGGCTGCCCCGCATTCCCGGAAAAGTGAATAGCAGGGTCATGATCAAAAACAAAACTGATACATAAGCGAGCACCGGCCAAATAAAACGGTTCCTTGTTGGGTTTTTCAAACTGTTCACAAGACCAGCAATTACAAAAGGAACAAGAAAGATAAAACCAAGAACCGCTACATAAGTCTGAACACCGATGGAGATCCCTTGCAGCTTTGATTTTAGAATGTTTATCATCCCCCAGTCGATATAGCTTCGAAAATCTAACGGCCGGTTAAATGCGAAGATATCGTCATATGTCGTTAGAAATAAGCTCTGTGTCCCTCCCTGGGGCAAAGGGCCACCCGTCACCAGCCAGTTCCGTGTTAGCCAGAATCCCATGACTAAGATATAGCCGGCCAACAGAATCAGCAGACCTGACCAAAAAAGTCGACCGTTAACAGGATAAGTGTTTACTTCTTCCCCATGCTGATTAGGATCCTTCGTTGATTTTGCTGGACCCCTGCTCCCTTTAGCCGCATACAAGATCCAAAAGGCAATCCCAATAATAAGAAATAACAGTCCATCTGCTCTGGTCAAATGGGCAAACCCAGCGGCAATCCCAGTTAACAGCAGGTAAAGTCTTTGTTTAACCAAGTTCCCCTTGATAATTCTGTCATCTTGGTGATTGGACCTTTTGGGTACTGATATTGTTAACCCGATAAAGAGTAAACAGGAAGCGCCAGCCCAGGCGAAAGGGGCAAAGGTTGATGGTTGGACCATAAACGCCGCATAATAGCCCCCGGCCGCTGTGAAAAGGGCAGCAGTCCAGGCCTGCCAGCGTTCACCACCAAGTAGTGTAGCGATTCCGAATGAGAGCAGCGGGAGTAAACCACTTAGAAGCCAAAAAGGGATTTGTGCCCCTCGAAAACTGTCTTGGATTGTGTATCCGGCCGCAGCCAACATCGATGTGAATGGCATCCAATAGGTGTGGCTTGGTGTTGGTATGCCCTCGGGATTGTCAAAATATTGCCAGATGATCCTTTCGGTGAACCCGTAGCCATCAGCCAATCTCTGGCCATTGGTGGTGTAATAATAGGCATCCAGGTACGTTGGTTCTCGTACTTGCCAGGCCCAGAAACCCTGGATAACCAATCCAATAAGGCCGACAATAATTAGATCAATTAAGAACCGCCGTTCCCATATTGTTTGTTCCCCGTTGGCCGGTTCATCGCCGGCTTCCCAAGAGGTCATGCTTAATCTTCAGCCGGTACAAACACCACAGCGATCTCATCCTTGTAGGCTTCCTGCCAATCAGCAGCTTCAGATAACATAACTGACAATCTATTTGAATTGTCAATAAGCACATAATCAACATCAAATTCTGCCAGCGGTTCTCTCCACCGATTCGTAAGATTGAAGGCATCCAGGTAGGAAAAAATGAAATCGTCGCCGTAGACGTCGGCCCGGCCATCTATGTAGACTGGAACTTCTTGCCAAATGAGATATCCCCCCCACTTATAGCTGTTATAGCCATTCTTGTTCGAAAGACCTGATTTCTCCAGGAATTCGACTGCTTCGACCGGGTATATCTTGGCTACCGCCGTATCATTGTTTTGGATTTTTCTTCCTATCCATATGCTGGCCACCACAACGGCAAGGATAACCAGCAGCCAATTTAATAATTCTTTCCTGCCCGAACTATATATTGGCGATTGACCACTTAATAATGGGTAATATC
>BTQB01000107.1:0-7965 GCA_036985655.1 Anaerolineae bacterium
CACCTTATCCATATCGATTTCATGTGGATTTCTGAAGGAATCTTCAATCGCTCCTTTGGTGATCTCTTGAAATATTACTCTTCGCGTTCGACTAACCTCAAAACCAGCAGATTCTTGAACGTGCCAGGCAATAGCTTCGCCTTCCCTATCTGAATCCGTCGCCAGGTATATTTCCTTGGCTTTCTCCCCTGCAGCCTTTAGTTCCTTGACGACCTTACGTTTGTCGTTGGGTACCCGGTATTCAGGGGCATAATCATGTTCAACATCAACACTCAACCGAGATCGAAGCAAGTCCCTGACGTGTCCAACGCTGGACATCACTTTATAACCTCTACCTAGATACCGGCCGATTGTCCTTGCCTTTGCGGGTGATTCAACGATAACCAGACTTCCGGACCGCCGCTTATTCGAGCTCGTTCCTCTTTTTGATTTCGTCTTCGCAGTCTTTTTCTTTTCAATCACGGGCTTAGGCAAATCGTTGTGGGCCTCAGTTGGTCCAAATCGTGTTAACCTGGTATTGCAAACAGGGCAATTACCCTTCGTGAAAGCCCCGCCATTTGAAGACCACTTTGGTTCAGGGTTCAAGAGCGGGCGTTTTTCCTTACATTTAACGCAGTAGGCTTCTAAATCACTCATATTTTCATGTGTACTTCTCCAAATCAGATCCCATCAGTTCATCTACAAGCTTTTTTACTGAACCTATTTGATCCTTATGGACAACCAGAATGGCATCTTCAGTGTTAACTACAACCATTCCTTCTAATCCAACGACAGCCAGAAGCTTTTCCGGCTCATAATTATATAAAAGGCAATCAATCGATTTATGGGCTCTTACCAGCCCACGCTCAACATTAATGTCTGGATCGGGATTAATGCTTTCCTTCAGGGCATACAGGGTTCCTGGATCGCTCCACCCAGTATCTCCGTGAAGGATTACCGCCTCTTCGAGTTCAATTTTTTTTACGATGGCGTCATCAAAGGAAACGGCCGGAAGTTTTGGATATATCTTTGCCAATGTCTCGTCATAGGCGGAGCTACCGATCACACTGCCAATCTCCTCTAAATCAGCCCAAAGCTCAGGTTGATACCGTCGGTACAAGTCAACAACAAATCCTATAGTCGTTACAAAATATCCCGTGTTCCAAACATATTTACCTGAGATATACATCTCATGGCATAAGTCCAAATCAGGACGATATACCCAGGATTCATATGAATAATATGATTGTCCAGACTCCTTACCTTTCTCTTCCCCAATTCCAATCCAACCCAGATTATTATTAGCAAACCGGGGTGTTTCCCCGATGAACACCATATTGGCCTGGTTCGAGACAATTATACCGTCAGCCGCGGTCAATAAGCCCAGGAATGCATCACCTTTGGTCATATAATTGTCACCCCAGACGATACCAATTCTATCCGAGAGATAATATCGATGGGCGAGGTGTATCACTGACAGACCTACAGCGGCAGCTAAATCTCGTCTGGCCGGTTCATTGAAAAAATTCTCTTCTGGCAAATGGGGTATTTGCTCCTTCAAAATAGCAATGTACCGGTCGTTGGTGGAAACAAAAATATCCTCAATATTGAAACCCTTCTGCAGCCGATCCAGGGTTAATTGAACGGTTGATTTTCCCTCGATTATTGGCTCAAATTGCTTGGGTGAACTTTGACGGCTAATAGGCCATAATCGACGACCAGTTCCGCCAGCATAGATGACAAGTTTCATGGTTTTGATCAATTTTCAGCTAGATATCAACTCTAGCCTGTTCTGAGAGTAGAGCTGTCATATTCATAATCAGGGTCAGACTCACGAACGACGACATAATTCATCGCACCAACCTGCTGAACCATTCCCTTCAGTTCCATCATGGTCAATGTGCTGCTAACCAGTGATGTGGGTAATCCCGCCTGCCTCGTAAGCTCATCGATATGGGTGGGCTGACGAGATAAATGATCGAGGAGAATGGCCTCTTCCGGTGAATCGGGCAATATTTTATCAGCTTTTATGTGTTCGGGTATTAGGGCCAGATTTAATTCCTCGAGAATATCATCTACGTTTTGAACTAATTTTGCACCTTGTTTAATCAACCGATTTGTCCCCTTGCTCGCGGGGCTATTAATATTTCCCGGTACGGCGAATATCTCGCGATCCTGTTCCAATCCAAATTCTGCGGTGATCAGAGCGCCACTCCTTTCACCAGCCTCAATTACCAGCACACCCATCGACAAGCCGCTAATAATCCGGTTCCTCGGAGGAAAATTCCTCGATTCCGGAGCGGTTCCCAATGGATAATCAGATAATATTGCCCCTCGTCCCGAAACAATTCGTTGAGCAAGGGAACGATGTTCAGATGGGTAGATGTAGTTTACGCCAGAACCTAATACTGCGATTGTGCGGCCGCCTGCATCCAAGGCTGACTTATGAGCTTCCGCATCGATTCCTTTGGCCAATCCACTAATAATCGTTACCTGGTTCCGTACAAGATCGCTTACAAGTTCCCTTGTGACCTGACGGCCATAAGTTGTTAATCTTCTTGTACCAACCACCGCCAACGCCCATTGATCTGAGCTTTTTAGTTCTCCTCTTACGTACAATAGCGGAGGGCTATTTGGAATCTCGCGTAGATAACGAGGATAGTCCGGTGAATCCCAGGTTAAGAGGCTAGCGCCGATCTTTTCCACTTTCGCCAATTCTTCACCAAGATTGAGACTATTTCGTCTTTCCTCTAGAGATTCAATCGATTTTCTATCCAGGCCAAGTAGTTCCAGCTCTCTTCTTGAGGCATTCCATGCGTCCCTGATTGACCCGAAGCGCTCAAGCAAGATCGATAATTTTGCCGGGCCGATCCCTTTGACAAGGTTAAACCCTAACCAATATTTTAGATAAGTGGGATCTTGTTGGGACATGGTCGATAAGAATAAAGATTGAATGATTCGCTGTCAAGCAATTGCTAGAAAGTGCTAGCATTAATAATGGCTGGCTAACTCATCTAATGAATGATGAGCCCCGGAAGTTCATAAATTTTTATGATGTTTTTGGTGAAATTGATCTCCCTTATCACATCGGGTATGTCTGGGATTAGATGTTCGTGTTCATTGTCTTTTACAATAAATACATTGTTAGCCTTTGTCTCCAAAACATCGCTAACCTCTCCGAGAACATCTCCATTTTGATTGACCACCTTTAACCCGATTAGTTGGAAGAGAAAGTATTCATCCTCTTCCAAAGGAACAACCTCGTCCATTGGTATGTACAGCCAGGAGTGCCTTAAAGATTCGGCCGCGTTCCTGTCCTCAACACCCTTTAATTTGAGCAAGACCCGTTTCTGATGAAATCGGACATTTTCAACCAAGAGTGGCTCACCATCATCTTCATTAAGGTATACTTTTTCTATCCAAGAAAAGCGTTCGAGATCATCAGTGTGGCTTTCAACCCGCAAATCTCCTCGAATGCCATGGGGTCTTATCACCCGTCCAATCACTAAAAAACGAGGCTCAGCATTTGTTTTTGCCGAGCCCCGAATTTCCGTCTTTGACTTACCAGGTGGGCGGTTTAATTTCATAAATAAGGTTGTGAACAATGGAAGTGGGAGCTAGTCCTCAATAATTTCCAATGAAACTCTCTTGTCAGCTTTCACTGCTAACACTTGTAGCAAAGTTCTAATACTATTAACGACAGTACCTCCTCTGCCGATTACACGACCCATGTCAGATTGTGCAACTTGTACTTCGACCAAAATGGTATTGTCAAGCGCGACTTCTTTAACATGCACCTGATCAGGATTATCAACAAGTGATTCAACTATATATTGGGCCAGGTCCTTAAAGGCCTCAGTGGATTCCAATGGTCTACTCCTCCTCCTCAGCAGAGGCGATAATTTCTTCTACCTCAGCATATACTTCTTCCTTAATTTCGAGTTTTTCACCAAATGAATCATCGGCAATCTCTAAACCCATGAATTCATTGACAAGAACCTCTCTGGAAGTCCCTTGCCGCAGACGAGAGAGCCTTTCGATTGTCCCTTGTTTATCCAGCAATCTCCTGACGGCATCAGAAGGCTGAGCACCAACACTTAACCAATATAGGGCTCTGTCTTCGTTAATCTTATATTCAAGGGGTTCGGTACGAGGATTGTAGAAACCAATCCTTTCAACATAACGTCCATCGCGCTTCATTTCTGAATCGGCTACAACTATTCTATAACTTGGTTGTTTTTTAGCGCCTGTTCGGCTCAATCGAATTCGAAGCATTCCTAATTCACTCCATATTACTCATTTGTGTAATTAAAATCGACTATTTAGCAAAGAAGCGAGATTTTTCCCGCGACCACGTTTTAACTGCTTCATCATATTTTGCATTTGCCTAAATTGACGAAGCAAGACATTTACATCTTGCACTGTAGTCCCCGAACCACTTGCTATTCTTCTCTTTCGGCTGGCTTTTATTATTTTCGGGTTTTTCCTCTCTCGCGGCGTCATTGACTGAATGATTGCCTCAATTCGTTTTAGATCTTTTTCTGCGCCGCTAAGATCAACATCACCGACCATTTTCCCCATTCCTGGAATCATATCCATTATCTGGGCGACTGGTCCCATTTTCTTAATTTGCTGCATTTGCTTTAAAAAATCTTCCAGATTAAATTGGCCAGCAAGTAGACGCTTTCCCGCCTCCACTGCTTGCTCCTGATCCATTTCTTCCTGGGCTTTTTCAATTAAGGTTAATACATCACCCATACCCAATATTCGACTGGCAAGCCGATCAGGATGGAATTCCTCGAGCGCAGTAACTTTTTCACCTGTTCCAAGGAACTTGATAGGCACACCAGTTACCTCGCGCATCGAAATCGCTGCGCCGCCACGAGCGTCGCCATCGATTTTCGTCATTACAAGCCCGGTTAATTCAACCGCTTCGTTAAAATCCAAAGCTACTCGAACTGACTCCTGGCCAGTCATGGCATCTGCAACCAGAAGAGTCTCGATAGGCTTAACTTTGGCCTTAATAGCGCGCAGCTCGTCCATTTTCATCTGGTCTATGTTCAAACGCCCAGCAGTATCGAGAATAACGACTGTCAACCCCATGTTCTTGGCTTGTTTTACACCTTCGGAAGCGATATGAACCGGATCTGCATCCAATCCCTCACTATGAACCGGGATATCAAGCTGGCTGCCAAGAGTTACTAATTGATCTATAGCTGCGGGACGATAAACATCGGCCGCGACCAGGAGGGGCCGGCGGCCTTCCTTTCGAAGTCGCAAAGCTAATTTCGCGCCGGTAGTTGTTTTTCCAGAACCCTGTAGGCCAACCAACATGATTACCGCAGGCGATTGAAGACCCAGGTTTAATCTGCCCGGTTCACCGAGGGTGGTGATTAATTCCTCGTGAACGATTTTGACAACCTGCTGCCCAGGGGTGAGACTTCTCATCACCTCTTGACCTACAGCCCGATCCCTTACCCGGCTAATAAAGCTCTTTACTACTTTGAAGTTGACATCCGCTTCCAATAAGGCAAGTCGAATTTCTCTCAAAGCAGCATCAACATCGGCCTCGGTAAGCTTTCCGCGCCGCGTTAGGCTGTCAAAGGTGTTTTGAAGTCGGTTCCCTAGGGTCTCGAACACTGTTCCCTTTCCACAAATAGACCCGTCATAGTTAGGAACAAAAGCTGTGCAGCCTAACCTGGCGGGTCCAAAGCTAATCTACTGCAAAGTAAAGGATTCTAACGCAGCCCTATAACAGCGTCAAGAGCTTAAGCTAGCGTGTCCATATGTCCTTATTGATCAAACCTCAAAGCGAAAATCGTCAAAACAATCAGGAAATTAAGCGGACTCCTTAAGGCTTGATAAAGCTAATTGCCGCAATTTCGACGCCTTATTCGTGCGCTCCCAAGGCAGGTCAAGATCATCTCGGCCGAAATGCCCGTATGCAGATGTCGCCCGGTAGATTGGGCGGCGGAGGTTCAAATCGCGAATAATAGCACCGGGTCGTAAGTCGAATTCATCCTCTATCAATTGAACCAGCAGCTCATCGTTATAGTCACTGGTGCCAAAGGTCTCGACATTGATGCTCAGCGGTTCGGCAACACCAATTGCATAAGCTAGTTGAACTTCACATCGATCGGCCAAACCAGCGGCAACCAGATTTTTGGCAACCCATCTGGCCGCGTAAGCCGCACTCCTATCGACCTTTGTGCAATCTTTCCCGCTAAAAGCCCCCCCTCCATGACGCCCCATTCCCCCGTAAGTGTCAACAATGACCTTTCGGCCGGTGAGTCCAGCGTCGCCCATTGGGCCACCTATTACAAACCTGCCGGTCGGATTAACGAAAATTCGCAGTTGATCATCGACCAGGTTATTTGGCAAAACAGGCATGATCACATGGTCGATAATTCCCTTCCGTACCGTCTCATTATCTATATCAGGGGCATGCTGCGAGCTTACAAGTACCGTATGAACTCTCTTTGGTTTCCCATAGGCGTACTCAATAGTGACTTGAGCTTTACCATCTGGTCTTATCCAAGGGAGTTCGCCATTTCGACGGACCTCAGCCAATCGACGGGTCAATCGGTGGGCAAGATCGATGGGCAAAGGCATTAAATTTTTAGTTTCACTGCAGGCGAATCCGAACATCATTCCCTGGTCACCTGCTCCAATTGCTGCTAATTCAACCTCGCTTTCGCCGTTTTTTCTATACTCAAGCGCAACGTCCACACCCTGGGCGATATCGGGACTCTGGCTGGCGATAGCTACTTGAACCCCGCATGTATTTCCATCAAAGCCAACGGAACTATCGTCATAGCCGATATCGAGGATCACCTGCCGTACAAGATCATCATAATTAATCGACTTGCTTGTCGTAATTTCCCCGAGGAGCATGACAAAACCGGTTTTAATAGCGGTCTCACAAGCTACCCTTGCCATCGGATCGACCTCAATGATAGCATCGAGAATGGCGTCGCTTATTTGATCACACATCTTATCAGGGTGACCTTCAGTCACAGATTCCGAGGTAAACAAAAGTTTTGCCGACTTCATAAAAGTTGTAGTCATGAATTCAATCCTCCAATTATTATCTTTGGCAGAGCCTTCCACCTATCAGAGGGTGAACATCATAAAAAAATAACCTCTTGACTAGGTCAAGAGGTGTTCACATTTTTGTTCTTCACCTCTTATCTTCCAGCCACTGCTGCCGGAGTTAGCACCTTTCCATTAGTTCAGGGGTTGCTGCAGTATCATCGGGCCGGTCCCTCCACTGCTCTAGATAAGGGTTGGCTAACAGCCAATATTCTATTGTTCGATAAAGTATAGCCTAATGTCAAAACTATTCAAATTTTTTTAAGCATATGCTGGTCGAGCTAAGACCATTTTTCTGGTGGCTCGGGCACACCCAAAATATGATAGCCAGCATCAACATAGACGATCTCTCCCGTAACACCGCTTGCCAAATCGCTGCACAGCCATAATGCTGTTTTTCCTACTTCCAACTGATCAATGTTGCGGCGAAGGGGAGCTCTTTCAGATACGTAATGGAGCATTTTCCTGAAGTCTGATACGCCTGCTGCCGAAAGCGTCTTAATCGGCCCGGCTGAAATAGCATTAACTCGTATATTACTTGGACCTAAGTCTGCAGCCAGATAACGCACACTTGTTTCCAAAGCGGATTTGGCAGCAGCCATTACATTGTAATGAGGCACTACCTTCTCAGACGCATAATAGGTCAAGGTCATGATACTGCCCCCATTATTTATTAGGGGTTCGGCTTCCCTTGCTAAGGCAATCAAGCTGTAGGCGCTGATATCAAGAGCAGTTCGAAACCCTTCACGTGACGTTTCAATAAATCGGCCAGTCAGCTGATCTCGACCCGCAAAGGCGATGGAATGGATTAATATGTCAATCGTACCAAAGTGATCAGAGACTTTTTTAAAGACTCTCGAAATATCTTCGTCCTTGCTTACATCACACTCCTCT
>BTQB01000108.1:0-7953 GCA_036985655.1 Anaerolineae bacterium
AAGATGGTGAGCTGACTTTTACTCCGAAGGGCAAGGAAGAATCAGTTGAACCAGAAGGGCAAGTTAGCGAAATAGCCGCTGGCTAATTGTCGTTCCCGCATTAAATTATCTACTCTCGGTGATAGTATTTAGCCAGGGATTGCTAGTGGGTTACCTCTGTTGAGAGGTAATCTTGATTTCACCATCTGTAGCATACACAATGTGAGGTTTACCAGTCTTATCAAGTTCTAGGGAACAACTAACTTCATGGGGCCACTCAACGCCATAGTTCACCACAATGCGGTCGAGTGTCTTAGGGGATTTCCATATATTACCTTCCCGGTAAGTATATTTCAATCCTCCCTGCCCAAGGTAGGCTATGTGAACGTCGAATGCATCATCAATTGCTATACCCGGGCTGCACAATAATATTTCCTCTTCTTCAAGTACAACTGTTTCTTTCCGCCAACTGTCTCCATCGAAAAATATATAAATTAGTGAGCTAGGGCGTGAACCAGACACTGTCGCGAAGTGGGGTTGTCCGACCGAGTCTAAGGCAAAGTCTGTTGCCCAATTGTATTGGCTGTTGACCGTGGTCGTGACCCAGCCACCATCAGTTCTTATCGCGTAGCTTATGCCTGGGCTACCGGCAATAATCGGACGATCGAAAGGATCAACAGCTAGACCGATCTTCAAATTAAGAGGGGCAGTTTCCCACATCCAATTAATGCTATCATTGATATGATCGTAGGTTCCATACCCATAATTCCCCTGATCCAAAAGATGCGTATTGTTCATTGAGTCAACGCCAAATGATCCAGAACCAGAGGAATGAAACGTGAAATTACAAGGGATTGAATCAAAGTTCCAATTTGACCCGTCGAATAATCCGTATCTCGTCACGTAACAATCAGGATACCCTTTCGCGGAATTAAGAGATATGCGTATTGAGTCATCTGGGGCAATCTCTATTTGGGCTTTTGGCCCGGGGCAACCATCGCATAATATAACGTTGGTAATATTTTGTGAGACTACAGTAGAAGTCCAGGTATCTTGTGAAGGAGTTGCATATATCAGATCAAGCGTTTCGATATTGGCATAGATAACATTGGGGGTGTTCTTGGAGTCAAAGGCAAATGATATTGGGGTGTTCATGTAAGAAGATTGAGCTACGGTAGTCGTTAGCCAGTCGTTGCTTTGTTTAATATAGTGCTCCAATGTGTTATCAGGACGTATCAATACCTGTACATCTGAAGGAGAGTCAACCAAGATTGTGTTAAAGGATGGATTCTTAAGATACGAGGGGACCGTTTCTTGCGTCCAACTATCAGACTCTCGATAAGCATAGGATAGTTCATAATATACAGTCCCCCGGGCGCCTTCGCGCATGGTGATGTAACTTACGTGTGGCTTGCCCAGGTTATCAAGCATAAGGTCCGCGTATCCAAATGAGGTATACCCTTCTCCATCAAAAGATTCTTCGTGCCAGCCTGTTTCATCTTTGAGCATGTAGGTAGATTCGTTTACTATGTGAAGCTCATTTTCAGGTCCAATTACCAATGAAGGATGGTCTCCTGCTCCAATGCCGTACACAGTCTCCTTTTTCCAGTAGCTTCCATCCCGATAAAATATGGTTAGACCTTCACCTCCGGGTGTAGCAATGTAGGGGCGATCTTCACTATCGAGGGCCAACGATGGTTTGCCCGATTGATTTGCAATCAAGGTGGTGTGCCAGCCTGCTCCATCACGATAAGCGTAAATTAATTTATAGCGGGAATAGTCGCCATCTTGGTCCGATCCAATATAACTAATATGCGGCTGGTTCAGCGAATCTAGCTCCAGCGATACGGAATTTGCATCTTCAGTGTTTGAAATGGGTATTGGTGTGGGGATGGGCTCAAAGTGCCAGCTATCCCCATCATGATACGCGTGCCAGACTCCAACGTCGCCTGTCCTAAAGACAATATGGGGATGATCAGCGCTGTCGATAGCCAGCGTGGGGAATCGACTATTCTGCTCGAGTATAGTCGAACTCTTCCACTCATCATCCTTGTTCAAATAGCTGTAAAAGAGTCGGTTGCCACCGTAGACAACGTGGGGCCGGCCGCTGGAATCAAGTTGAGCGGATCGGGTAGCTAGTTCGCCGATGTGAATTGGACAATCAATGCAATCGGTGATCCATCCCGTCTGGTCGGCAACCACAGGCAGAAAGGCACTATAGAGATTTGCTGATTCTGAGTGTGCCTGAGATGTCAGTAAGATAACAACGATGATTAACCCGCTGGCAATTACAATAAAGCCGCCAAACGTACCCGTCGATTTCCTCATGACTAACACCCCTTTTACTTTCCCCAAGGTCCCCACACCTGCCTAAAATCCAATCTGATTATAATACTTTTTTGCCCTAAGTAAAGGTGAAGCATTACAGCCTTCAGCTCAGCAGACATATCAGAACCTCAAGAATACAGAGGTCGGTTGCTGGTTGCCAGGCTCATTTTCCTAATTCCTTTGTCTTATTCAGCCACTGATATCAATAGTCGCACGATATAGGAACAAGCAATTGCTTTCTGTTTTTATTACAGCAATTTATACAACTGAACAATAACAACTTGATGCTAAACCCTGTTTCGTTCACGCTGTGGACAATGAGCTTACTTTCACACCCAAGAGAGAACAAGACACACCAGAGCCTGAAGAAAAGGTTGGTGAGGCAGCGCCCAGTTAGAGCCACTATCCCACGCTACTGTCCAAAAAAATCACACTAACTTAAATAGCGCTATTGCGGATTTTTTCATTCCAATACCAGGCTCTCTGGCATGTCCAACCGCCAAACAGTAAACGGCCGCTGCCTCCTAGTCATCAACACCAAGCAAGCTGTTGAGCTCGTCATCCTGTAATGCGCCCACAGCGCAAACACCCAGGCCCATAGAAGGTCCTACCAGGTACGCATTTTGTCCAGGTGACCGGCAACAATAAGTCATAGCCACAGGATTGCTTCTGCCTTTTATCTCACTATTCAGGTATTTCAAGTGCATCTATAGAATGGCAGGCCATTTTGCAATTCCCAATTACGAGACGCATAATCCCTTTCGATCAACCAGGTGGAAAGAGTCTAAATTTCTTTAACCTTGTCAGGGATTTTAGTTTTGAATGTCTGATTCTTATCGCCTAAGTAGTGCCTGATCCCTATACTAATCTATCTAGATAAAACACACCGTGGGCCCTGGCAATAAGAGGTCCACCGAATCAGGAGTTTACACGAGCTAACACATACCAATAGCAATGAAAACAAGGTTAATCCGTGGAAATCTGTGTTAATCCGTGTCCTATTTTCAGGAGTTAAGAATGGCTATCGTACCGATGCAAGGTGAAATGGATCTAGATGAGTTCAGAATCCGCGGCCGCCAGTTGATCGAATGGATCGCCGATTATCTTGAAAACCCTGAACGCTACCCTGTCCTCTCGCGCTCCCAACCAGGCGAGATAATCAGCCAGCTCCCCGCTTCGCCGCCTGAGGATCCCGAAGTTATGGTCGATATCCTGGCCGATTTTGAACAGATCATCCTGCCCGGCATCACCCATTGGAACCATCCTGGATTTCTTGCTTATTTCGGTATCACTGGATCAGGCCCGTCGATCCTTGGCGAGCTGTTGACGGCATCCCTCAACGTTAATGCCATGTTGTGGCGCACGTCACCGGCCGCTACCGAGCTCGAGGAATTGACCCTGGATTGGCTGGGTCAAATGATAGGATTACCGGCCGAGTTTAAAGGCGTTATCACTGACACAGCTTCCATCTCCAGCCTGCTGGCCATCGCTGCTGCCCGGGAGGCGACGGGCTTGGATATCCGCCAGCAGGGAATGGCCGGCCGCCCCGATCTACCCCGGCTCCGTCTCTATACGACGAATCAAACCCATTCATCAATAGAAAAAGCCGCTATTACCCTGGGCATTGGCCTGGATGGTGTGCGCAAGCTCCCGGTTGATGAGAACTTCGCCATGGATCCCTACGAGTTAGCCCGGGCTGTTGCTGAGGATATCGAGGACGGTTGGCGGCCCTTCTGCGTCGTGGCCACCGTCGGCACCACCTCCACGGCCAGTGTGGACCCAATATCTTTAATCGCCCAAACGTGCCAGCTTCATGACCTGTGGCTGCACGTCGATGGGGCCTATGGGGGCATGGCCGCCATCCTCCCTGAGTTCCAGCACATATTGGAAGGGGTTGGAGGGGCTGACTCATTTGTTGTTAACCCCCACAAATGGTTGTTTACCTCCATTGACTGCAGCGCCTTTTACGTTCAGCAGCCAAGCCGGCTGAAGACAACTTTCTGCCTGGTTCCTGAATATCTCAAGTCTGGGGAGGAAGGCGTTAATAACTACATGGATTGGGGAGTTCAGCTCGGCCGTCGTTTCCGGGCTCTCAAACTTTGGATGGTGATCCGCCACTTTGGCCTCTCCGGGCTCCAGAACCGAATCCGGGAACACATTCGACTTGGCCAGGATTTCGCCGGTTGGATAGATGTTGAACCCGGTTTTCAAAGATTGGCCCCGGCGCCTCTGAGTGTAGTCTGCTTCCGAGCCTGTCCATCTGATTTGTGGGAGATGTTGGGTGAGGCTTCTCCTGAAATGAAGGAGAAAATTGAAGAGTATCTAGAGCAGTTAAACCGGGCGATTATTGATTCGGTCAATGAATCTGGCGAAATCTTTCTATCGGCCACTGAATTAAACGGGGTTTACTCCCTTCGAGTGGCCATTGGCAACATCCGCACAGATGAAAGCTGGGTTCTAAAAACACAGGGCCTATTAAAGGAGGCACTATTATCAATCGACGCATATTTGCGTCCCGCATCTTTGCGTCCCGACTCTTTGCGTCCTGGCTCTCTGCGAACTGATTCATTACAACCTGAAGAGAAGGACGATGGAGCCTAGGCCATCCATTACAACCTTAAGGATGGATATATTAGTGACTGGGCATTTGGTGGGTACCTGATCCTATGTTATCCCTGGATCAACAGAATAAGTTCCGTGAACAATATCGCCAGATCAATCCTGGTTGGCGGCCTGCCACCGAGGTATATGCAAAGCTGGTTCGCGGCCGCCTGGATCCGGCATCTCGTCTTTTAGACCTGGGCTGCGGCCGGGGTGGGCTGGTCGAACAAATCCATCACCCGCTGGAAAATATTGTCGGCCTCGATCCCGACTGGGGATCATTAAGCGAACATCGTTTAGCCGGAGCCAGGCCGCCCCTGCCAAGAGTCGTTGGCGTTAACGGCGAACTGCCTTTCGGTGACGGCGCCTTCGACCTTGTTATTGCTAGCTGGGTTTTGGAGCATCTTTCAACACCTTTAGCTGATTTTAAGCAGATCAGACGATTATTAAGACCAAATGGCAGCTTCATTTTCATCACCCCAAACCGGCGACACCCCGTAATCACTTTGAACCATTTGTCAGCCCGCTATTCTTCGCTCCAGAAAAGGCTGGTTCAAGGTGTTTACGGCCGGGGATCAGAGGATACTTTCCGGGCCTACTATCGAGCCAATTCGGCCTGCGACTTAAAGATGTTGGCCGCTGGCGCCGGCCTGAACCTGGTGAACCTGGACATCATTGCTGATCCCACCTACTTCGCCTTTTCGCCTGCTTTTTTTAGCTTTTCCATGAGGATTGAAAGGCGGCTGCCATCAGGCCGCCGTATTCACCTGGTTGGTGAAATGCAATTAGCGGATTAATTTAACCCGCTGGGTTAGAATTAGCGGATGGATAGGAATTTGGATAAGAAAATAGCCATCGAGGCGGCCCTGGAAGCAGCGCTTGAAGCGGCGCTTGAGGCGGGCGAGATTCTTAGGGGCGGTATTAATTCTCATAAAAATATCGGCCGTAAAAGCTCGGCCGTTGATTTAATAACCCAATTTGATCACCAGGCCGAAGCCGTCATTGTTAGTAAACTAAAGAATTGGTTCCCTGATCATAAAATAGTGGCCGAAGAAGGCGACTGGAACGATGAGGGTTCTGTGGTCAGTGATTATATCTGGTACATCGACCCTTTGGACGGCACCAATAATTTTTCCCATGGTTTCCCGGTTTTTGCCGTCTCCATCGCCCTCTACCAGCGGAATGAGCCCCTGGTTGGCGTCGTTTACGACCCCATGAGGGATGAATGTTTCCATGCTGTAAGGGGACAAGGCGCTCATCTACAAACGTCGACTTCGGTTCAACCTCTAGTCGTTAGCCAGAACCATCGGCTGGTGGACAGCTTGTTGGCCACTGGCTTTCCTTACGACCGCCATCACTCTGACCATGATAATGTTAAGCAGTTCGCCGCCTTTTTAAAGAAGGCCTTAGGGATTCGTCGGGCAGGATCGGCCTCCCTCGATCTGGCCTATGTCGCTGCGGGTAGGCTTGATGGCTACTGGGAATATAAGCTGAGCAGTTGGGATGTCGCCGCCGGATTGCTCCTGGTTCAGGAAGCTAATGGAAAGGTCAGCAACATGCAAGGCGAAGAACTGCTCCTAACACCGACGTTATCATTGGTAGTGAGCAATGGATTGATACAAAACAGTATGGTGACCGCCTTAAACAATGCAGCTGAGGTCAGTTAGCCAAAGAATATTATCTAGAACCCTCTTTTTCCTCCTACTTAAACTTGATTTATTATTCTGATCCAATTAAAAGGATAACTATGCAGATAAAAGCCATTATTTTCGACCTGGGACAAGTTCTCGATGCGCCAAATGATCCTGCCGAAGCCCAGGCCAGGAGACAAATTCTTGCGGCCAAATTGGGCCTCGATCCCGCTGACCTCTGGACCTATCTCTTTGAGGGTGAACCCAGTCGCCGTTGGATGACGGGTCAGATTACCCAAGAGCAGTTTTGGCGTGAAGTGGTCGGTGAAAAGGGAATCACCGATCCCCAAGAGATCGAATTATTTCCCAGGTTGGCCTTTGCCGACACAGGTAAAATGAACAGGGAGATGGCTGAATTAATCGGGGAATTGAAGGGCCATTACCTGCTGGCTGTTCTCAGCAATACCTCCTGGTCAGAGGATTATCTTAAGCAGGTGCTGTATGGGGAGATGGGCCTACCACCAGGCACTTTTGATGTTGTAGTGTCTTCCAAATCAGTTGGCGCCACCAAGCCCAACCCTCTAATTTTTCAGCATGCTTTGAAGCGGTTGGCTGTGGAGCCAGAAGAAGCGGTTTTTACTGACGACCTGGCCAACTTCACTGAAGCGGCCGCGAAACTGGGCATCCACGTCCATACCTTTACTGTTCCAGCATCCCTCCGCCAATATCTTATAGACATCGGGGTACTGCCTGTTTAGTCTGATAAACCCGGATGATTCTTATGATTAATCGGTAAATGACTGGCATTCCTAAATATTATGTCAAGCACGATTATTGCTGACGGGACTGCCAGTCATAAGGTAAAAACATTCACCACAAAACAGGAGTAATTTCAGTTCAATTCAATAGAGCCCTATCCATCTGGTGTCGGTGAAGCTTCAGGAGTGCCGGGCGCCGCAGTTGGTGTGCCACCGGTCTCGCTGACCCCAGTATCTGTTGGCTCTACAGTGCCTTTCAGGGTCTCAAGCTCTTCAATATCAACCTGGATCACCTCGATCTCAAGCAATTCGACTAATGCCTGTTCGATAGCCTCCCATGCCGATTCCAGATCCCTTGCGGCCGAGGTTGGATCGTCAGGTAGACTGGAAAAAGCCAGATCCAATCGCTCAATAACTATTGACAAGATTTGGTCCTTCTCATTTGGACTTTCTTCCAGGAAAGCAGATGCGGTCAAGAAGGCCTGCTCAACGTCACCCGCCGCTAACCCAGGATTATTTTCTGCCAGCCGCAGCCGTGCGCTGGAAACCAATTGCCATAAATGAAGCCATTGTACCGTCTCCTTTAACTGGAGAACCTCTTCACCTGGCTCACTGGCGATTGCCTCCAGGGTAGCTAGCTGGTTCTCCAGGGCATC
>BTQB01000109.1:0-7948 GCA_036985655.1 Anaerolineae bacterium
AAACGGAATTAAAAGCAAGCAGGATCAAGCCCGGTGGCTGCAGCCGGTGGCTGGGTTAGATAAGATCCAGACAATAGGACTCTGCGGCCTGGGACAAATGGGCTCAGCCGCTGCCGTTTCCTTTAAACGGGCCGGTTATCGTGTCCTGGCCTGGGACCTGGATGAAACCCAAATTGCCTTAATGCCTGAAACGGCCGGGGTGCTTGAAACCTGGCTGGACGAATCTCAGATGCCCCCTTTACGGCCGGGTGGCGCCATCGAGCCGGTGGCAGATCCAACATTCATCGACGAAAACGCCGATGTTATAATGGACTGCATCACCGAGGATATGCCTGAGAAGGTTGATCTGTTCCGGCGCTTTACTGGATGCAAGGATCGAGAAGCTCTTTTTATCACCACTACTAGTGGTCTGAGCATAACCGAGATGGGACGCCTTAGCGGTTGTGGACCGCTCATCACTGGAACCCACTTCTGGAACCCACCCCATCTGATGCCTTTGGTCGAAGTTATCCGGGGAGAGGATACACTTGATCCAGTATTTGAAACCATTGTCCAGCTGATCGAATCCATAGGAAAAGTGCCGGTTAGGGTTAATCTGGATGTTCCCGGTTTTATTGGTAATCGTATGCTCCATGCGCTTTGGCGTGAGGCGATCAGCCTGGTTGAGAAGGGTATCGCAGCTCCGGAGGATATCGATCTTGTGGCCAAACTCACATTTGGCCTCCGCTTACCCGTCCTGGGCCCTATCGAAAACATGGACCTGGTTGGCCTCGATCTTATCGAGAAGATTCACCAATATCTTTTGGAAGATATCGCTGATAATCACCAACCCTCTCAGCTCCTCCAGGACATGGTCCGGGCAGGTCAGCTTGGTCTCAAGAGCGACAAGGGTTTTTACGATTGGGAGAAGAGAGATGCCCAGGAGTTAATTGAAAGGCGAAATCAACAGATTATTCACCAGCTTGCCACCATCGCCGATCATGAGCGCAAGAAGGTTAACCAGTGAAGCCAATAGTCTTTGTTCCTGAACTCATAGCCCCCATTGGAATGGATCTCCTTAAGCAGGAATGCGACTGTCTTTCTCCTTGGGAGATCGGGGCTGAACCCAATCGTTCCTTACTATATTCGGCCGATGCGGTTATCGTCCGTCTTTTTAAGATCGACAGAGACGACATCACCCTGGCCAAAAAGCTGAAGGTCATCGCTAAACATGGCGTTGGACTTGATAATATCGATTGTACGGCCGCTTCTGAATTCCTGATTCCGGTTGTATATACCCCCACTGCCAATGCCAACGCGGTCGCCGAGCACACAATAGGGCTCATGCTTGCTCTCGTCCGGGGCATAGTTCCAGCCAGCAAGGCTCTCGAGGATGGTCGATTTGACCAGCGAGGACGCTTCTTAGGGATTGAGCTGGCGGGAAAAACGCTGGGTGTCATTGGGCTGGGCAGGGTCGGATCCATCGTCGCTCAAATAGCAGCTTTTGGTCTGAAAATGGATGTGATCGGCTTTGACCCATATGTAGCTGAAGGCTCTTATAATGGAACAGCTCAGCTCACCAATAATCTCGAGGACCTTCTGCGCCAGTCAGATTTTGTGTCCCTCCACGTATCTCTTACACCAGAAACCAGGAACATGATAAACGCCCGGACATTAGCTTGGCTTAAAACCAGCTGCAGGCTGATTAACACCTCCCGGGGGGCTGTGATCGATGAAAATGCTCTTGTCCAGGCCCTGGTCAACCGGAAGCTTGGGGGAGCAGCTTTGGATGTGTTCGCGGAAGAACCAGTTCCTCCCAATCATCCTCTCCTTAAGACACCTAATACATTGCTCACACCTCACATCTCCTCAACGACCGTGGAATCTTTGGACCGTATGTCACTTCAGGCAGCCCAGGGTGTCCTCGATGTTCTCCATGGGCAGAATCCAAGGTATATTTTCAACCCGGAAGTGCTGCCTTGACCCGGTACATCGATATTACCAGGCCGGTGGACGGTTCTTTGCCCCTCTGGCCCGGCCGCTCCCCGCCACTTCAAAATTGGGAGAAGCGGCTAAAGCAGGGTGATCATTGCAACGCTTCGTCCTGGCAAATGAGCTCGCACACAGGCACCCATATGGATGCGCCCCGGCATTTCATCGATGGCGCTGCTTCCATCGACCAGATTCCACCAGAGGTCTTTTTCGGCGACTGCACGGTGGTTGATCTGCGCCAGGAGCCAGATGCCCTTTTGGATATCGAATTAGCCAGCCGCTATATTGGCGTGAAGAGGCTCCTGCTTCGTACCCACCATTCATTTCAGGAAGTGGATGGTGTATACCAGGCTCATGATCGACAACTTTCGCCGGCCGCCGCCTCACTATTATTAGAAAGTGGGCTGGGACTGCTGGGGACAGATCGACTGAGTGTCGATGATTCTGAAGGTCGCGATTATGCCCTCCATCGACAGATCCTGGGCGCTGGCTGTGTTATCCTCGAAGGGCTGTTTTTGCCTGGCGTGAGCCCAGGCGATTGCTTTCTTTATGCAGCTCCCCTCTTGCTGCCAGGAATGGAGGCCAGCCCCATTCGTGCCTTTTTGATTGAGAAGGTGCTGGCCAGAGATTACTAGTAATTATCTGAGCTGCAAGCGGGCCGCCTGGGGCCTTTTTCCCAGAATGTTGATTAGGGTACAGATGAGTTATACTGGTTCAAGTACATTTATATCTACAGAGATAGTCGAGCTATGAAATTATCCGAACTACTTCCAAAAAAGACTAAGATTATTTGCACCATTGGACCTGCCTCCAGATCACAAGATGTGCTTGAGAAGCTGATGCTGAGCGGGATGAATATCGCCAGGATCAACTTCGCCCATGGTGATCTCGAGGGACACCGGCAGGTCATCGCCAATATCCGAGGGGCGGCGGAGGTAACCGGTCAGCACATTTCAATCTTCGGGGATCTTCCTGGCCCGAAGATGCGTATCGGCCTATTGAAGGAGGAGCCAATCGTGCTCGAACGGGGCCAGGAATTCTCACTGCATTCTGATGAAATCATCGGCGATAAGGAACGTGTTTCAATAAGTTTCAAAGACTTACCTGGCGTTGTTGAGCCAGGAGACAATCTCTTTATCAACGATGGCTATATCCAACTCGAAGTCGAGGGCGTGGAAAATCAAGTTGTTCGCTGCCGGGTCCTGGTTGGCGGAGAGCTGCGATCCAATAATGGGCTGAATCTGCCCGATATTGATTTGGGTATAAGCGCCTTTACGGACCGGGACCTGGTATTCTTGCGCTTTGCCGCAGCTCAGAATTTGGATGGGGTTAGCCAATCCTTTGCCGAGAGCGAGAATGATATATTTAGCGTCAGAGAAGCGGCCGAAGCCTTGGATTATTATCCTTTCGTCATCGCTAAAATCGAGAGAGCCCGCGCCCTGGATAACCTCCCGGGAATTCTAGATGCGGCCGATGGCATAATGGTGGCCAGGGGTGATCTGGGTGTCGAAATACCCATTGAACGAATAGCAACATCCCAAAAGAAGATCATAGCCGCAGCCAATTTATCTGGGAAACCGGTTATCACAGCCACCCATATGCTGGAATCCATGATCGAACACCGTCGGCCGACCCGGGCTGAGGCGACCGATGTGGCCAATGCCATCCTGGATGGAACCGATTGCGTCATGCTGTCAGGAGAAACAGCCATTGGAAAGTTCCCTGTTGAGGCAGTAGCTATGATGACCAATATCGCCAGGGAGACCGAATCATTCGACGATGGTATAGGCGTTGCCGACTTTTTGGAAATACAGAAAAGCAGCGGGAAGATTACCCGCGATGATCTGATCGCTTATGATATTTACAAAACAGCCCAGACCCTATCTCCAGTGGTTGTCTTTGTGCCCAGTGACAGTGGCGAAACGGCAAGACAGGTCACTCGCTTCCGGTTGAAACCGTGGATTGTAGCGATTAGCCAGAAGGAACGCACCTGCCAGCATCTTCAATTCTCCTACGGCGTATACCCCCAATACTTAGCTGAGAACCCTGAAAGTTGGTCGAAATATGCCCAGGATTGGCTTGTGGACAATGACATTGACTGCGATCTCGTAATGGTCTGTCAAAGCGCCAGTACGAATCGCGCCGGGGACACAATGCGCCTGGAAATCATCAGCCTGGCTTGAATCGATGGCTTTTTCCTTCTTCTAGAATTAGTCATTCATTACAAGAATTGTTAAGGCGTTTCTATGTCCGGTGAGGAATTAATAACGATAATAATCTATACAACTTGGTTCTGAGCAGGTTGAATTAATCTATCTTTTGAATGATTTTATTTACCAAACATGTTTAAACATGTTTAAGACAAATTGCCTATGATTTCAATCATAGGTACGTGTTACCAACACTTATTACCTCCATTAAAGGCTCTCGCTCCCGATACAGTACATATCATTCCAGCGAACAACATGCCCCTCCGACGAACCATATCCCATTCCCTCGAATAACTTGCCCCTCTATCAAACAACATGCCCTTCCAGCGAACCACATACCCTTCCAGCGAACCACATGTCCCGCGAAGGCGGGAATCCATTCTACACATCGGTGGAATCTGTAATAATATTGACATCCCCACCGACCCACCGTCATCCACGCCTACCACCTGTCATCCACGCGAAGGCGGGAATCCATGCCAATTCCTCATATTAACCCCTCATACAAATCATCCCAATTTGGATTCTCTTTCTCAATCAGATTAATCTTCCATTGCCTCCGCCACTTCTTCATCTGCTTTTCGCGATGTATTGCCGCTTTAATCTCCGTGCTAGCCTCATACCAAACTAAATTATGTACACTATACTTCTTTGTAAATCCTTCATGCACATCATTTTTATGCTGCCAAACACGACGGAGTAAATTGTGCGTTACGCCTATGTAAAGGGTTCCGTTCTTTTAGCTTGCCATGATGTAGACGTAGTAGGTTTTCAATGTTTCTCGTTCCTTTCACTGTTTACAGATATGGATTCCCACCTTCGAGGGAATGACATCTTGATTGCAAGCAATAAAACTATGATTATCAAATGTAGCTGACTTAGTTTACCCCCGAGAAGGTGTTGGCGAATTACAACATCGACCAAAGCGATGAGGTTATGATCGTCATGTAAGCCCGCTTAAGTTTACCCTCGCCTGGGCAGGAATGACATCTTGAATAGAAGCATTAAAGAGGTTGGTGGGTACCTTCATGCCAGCAATTCTCGAATAGAAATGAGATCGACTAAGCAGATTATTGACTATGGCAGGAAGACAACAATTTCATCAAATTCCATGGGCGGGACACTGGCGCCCGGAGCCTTCTCCAAATAGTGCCACCAATAAACAGTTATTGACTCTGTTTCTTCCCTTTTAATATCGCTAACTTTGATACGCTTCTCATCACCTGGATCGATCCCCTGATCGGCCGGGCAGGTCTCAGGTGCGATACAGGGGGCCCATTCGATAGCGGGCAATATATCTGTGGGAAAAACGCGATGGTAGATCCGCTTCGACACGTTGTTGGTCACGACAAGGGTCTTGCCGTCGACACTGGCAGTAACTGGTGCACCCTCGAAGGGACTTACAACAACGGTTGCCTTTCGTCCCAATCCTATGTCAAATGAGCAGCCAACGATCAGCAAACCGATGACCACCAACGAAATGGTGATTATTATGCCCGCCCTATTGCTGCGGCTGCTTGTCATGGTTCCCTCCTGATTTCCAGGATACCCCTAATACCGGTGGATACTTGTCAGGCAGTAGAATCAATAAAAAAAGCACCAGGATAGCCAATTCTATACTCCAAAGCTTTTACTCACTTGTTTACATTAATTTAGACGTACTATCAAGGAAATTGTTCCCAGGATAGCGTTAGAAAAACAGACGCCTTCCGCCTATCAAGAAGTTGATCCGGCCGCTGGCGACTGCTGATTAGACGGCCGGACGCTTAAAATAGTAAACCCGGGCATCAGGTTGGCTTATTTGCGTAAGCGATACCATTTCCCAGCCCTCTTGGCCCAATCTTGCGATAGATTGGTGAACATCGTCGATATCAACCAATTTGGCCTCCGGCGAAGGGCTAAAATATTTTTAACTTCATGACCTCACCATTCACGCTAGCCCTGATTCCACAATATTCCCACTTTGTCATCTATACCTCCTGAGACTGATATATAGATCGATTTGAGACGGTCACACAGCTCTGGCAACATCAAGGGTTATACGCTTGTTTTCGGTTGAATTAGAAACTGAACTGTGCGTGTAAGCAGACTGCGAACTTCATTTCTTACCGAAATTATTGCAGCGTGGACTTATTGTAGTCGTTTTCTGATGACATTGGTGTTATGGACAATACCGATTGTCATCTACTTAAGAACATGCCCAGGCGCCCCATCCGGCCGCTAAGATCCTTGGCCAGGCCGATCTTCTTGTGGGATCTCCCCACTTGGACCCTTCTCCACTATCACCTTGTCCACACGCCAGCCATCCATATCGGCCACCTCAAATCGAAAGCCAGCATAGCCAAAGTGATCTCCCGGCGACGGCAGGCTTCCCAACATAAAGAGCACAAACCCACTTAACCTCTGGTATGTCCCTTCCCCTGGCAGCTTTTGAATATCAAAGGCCTTCTTAAAGTTATCTACTGAGATTAATCCGTCAACCAGCCACGATCCATCATCTCTTTTGATTATTGGAGGGTGGTCGATCTCTGCCAGGGTTGGGATATCCCCAACGATCGCTTCTAAAATATCAAAGGAGGTGACCAGCCCCTCGATCCCGCCATATTCATCTAATAGAACGGCAAGATGTACGCCTGTCTCTCGGAACCGATCTAAAACCTGTAAGGCCCGGGCGTTCTGTGGGGCAAAGAGCGGTTCTTGCATAACTTCTCCGAGCTTCATCGGCTCGCCCCCGAGGTAGTTGGCCAGCAGATCCTTTGCCCTGACCAGGCCGAGTGTCTTATCTAATTCACCATCACACACGATGAATCGGGAGTGGCTGGAGCCTTTGACGACCCGGCGGATCTCCTCATCGGCCGCGTTAACGTCCAGCCAGACAATATCCGTTCGTGGAGTCATAATGGCCTCCAGCGACCGGTCGCCTAGTTGAAAGACACCCTCAACCATGTCCCTTTCCACTTCCTCGATGATCCCAGCCTGGGCGCCTTGTTCGACGAGCATGCGGATCTCTTCTTCGGTCAGAGACGTCTTTGGTTGGGCGTCAATACGAAATAGTGCCAATACAGCATCGGTTGCTAGTCCCAACAAACGCACTATCGGCCAGGTAATAGCTGATAAGAACCGCATCGGCCGCGCGATAGATGCAGCGATGGGCTCGCTATTCTGGAGGGCAGCTCGCTTGGGTACTAATTCACCGAAGACAACTGTTAGAACAGTGATGGTTCCTACGACAAGGACCAGACTGATGGCCCCGGTATAGGCCTCGAGATATTCAACCTGGGCTAGCAAGTCGGCTAGGGCGCGGCTGAGCGTTGCCCCGCCAATAGCGCCGGCGAAGATGCCCACAAGGGTGATGCCTACCTGTACAGTGGAAAGGAACCGGTTGGGGGTTTGTGCCAGCTCGAGGGCCACTTCAGCGCCGTAATTTCCATCCTGGGCCATCTGCTGAAGCCGTACCCGGTGCGATGAAACGATGGCCATCTCCGACAGTGCTAGCAGGCCATTCAACAAAATGAGAAAAAAGATAACGGTTATTTCAAGAAGGATCTCAGACATAGAATCACTGTTTCTTAACTTGGATAAAAAATTCTCAGATACACAAATCTAACACCAGCGGCTTTTTTTCATGTTTAAGAGTGCCTATCTCAGTTTGGCAAGCCCAACAAACGTAAATTCAGCCACATAAGCCATAGTGTAAGATTATAATGCGCTTAGAATTGATCTCGAAGATGACTAAGCGGAATAAATATGTTGCTCAGATTGATCGC
>BTQB01000110.1:0-7942 GCA_036985655.1 Anaerolineae bacterium
GTCACACCAGCGGGTTTTTTCGATGAGCACCTGCCCTGTTTGCACATGCTTAACCGCACGATATTTAGAGTCCGTCACAGGGAAAGTATAGACATTCGGATCCAGGCAGACAAGGGCTCTAATTCTAGAGGGCTCTGATTCTAGAGCAGCGGTCTTCTTGATTTCAACTCTTCGTATATGGCTTGGGACTGTGGGTAGTGAAACTTATATGGCTTTTTCCAAAACCCCCCTAAGGTTCGATTGCCGGTTTGATTTTCATAAACGAGAGCTTGAAGAAAGCGGTCCAGCTTATCGGCATCATCAACGAGCTTCGCCTCTGCTGACTCTCCAAGCACCCATTCTTTCCAAAGTTCTTTTAGGAGGGTTGTATAAGATCCCTCGCCCAAGATTTCATCCATAATGCTATCTTCAACTGTTTCTTTTATACCTGGGAGAAAATAGTCCCACGATGGGGCCGGAATGTCAGAGCTGATTCCCTCAGGTAGATCATGCAACAGCGCCAAGGCGAGGAGCTTGCCCAGAACGATCTGCTCATCGATGATTTGAGCTAAAGCCATGGCCGTATAAGCCACGCCATAGCTGTGGTCGGCAACACTTTCAGGCGCTGGCACACCTCGTATTGCCCATCCCGTCCGTGGGGTCTGCTTTAATCTATTGCCGTGAAGAAGCAATTGAATCACGATTGATGGATCCGTCATATTACAACTCCCGAGGGATCCTGACCTGCTTCCTCCATCGCCTTGCGTACATCGACGCGACTCAGCAACAATAGACCGACGATAAAGAATATGATCAGGCTGATGATGGCTATTCGCTGCGTGCCTGTTAACTGTACGGCGACGGCAAAAACGAGAGGTCCTATCCAGGAAGTTCCTCGTTCGCTTATTTCATATAGACCAAAGTACTCGGCCTCGCTGCCATCAGGGATCATTTGAGAAAAGAGGGAGCGGCTCAGGGCCTGGGATCCACCAAGCACCAGGCCTACACCAAATCCCAATATGAACAGCTGCCACTCTTGATATAAGAAAGCATAAGCGAAGATGACGATTGCCGACCAGATGACCAGGCTGATCATGATTGCCCGTTTTGCGCCCAGGCGGCTGGCGATGAAGTTGAAGAGGAAGGCGCCACCAAAAGCGACAAATTGGATCATGAGGACCAACAGCGCCAGGGTGCTGGCCTGGACGCCTAATTCATCGGCCGCAAATGAGGTGGACACGGCGATCACGGTCTGGATGCCGTCGTTGTATATCAAGTAGGCAATAAGGTAGCGCAGGGTCACGGGGTACTTTTTCGCTAATTCGACTAGGGTAACTCCCAGCTGTTTAATACTTTGAGTTAGATAGGACTCACCCTTTGGCAGCTGGCGGAGAGGCTGTCGCTGTTTCAGCCTTCGCCGAGGGAAGATAACGGTGAATGCCAGCCACCAGATACCGGCACTGGCCAAGCTAATACGAACAGCAAGCGATTGGTCACCCATGAAGTTAAATAAAACCAGATTGAGCAGAAGAAGAATGCCGCCACCCAGATAGCCATAGGCGAACC
This sequence comes from Anaerolineae bacterium, assembly GCA_036985655.1. Classification (GTDB taxonomy): domain Bacteria; phylum Chloroflexota; class Anaerolineae; order Promineifilales; family Promineifilaceae; genus UBA11865. The sequence goes on from BTQB01000110.1 coordinate 1,546, forward strand.
CTCTTGAGCTCACTGCATCGCGGCGATCGGGAGTGGCAATTTCTGGCAGGAAGGCGTTATAAAACACGATTGCAGCCCCAAAAGCCAGGTTAGCAATAATAAATAACAATCCTCCCAATAGGATCTGACCTGCTCCAATAAAAAACAGCAATATGGTAGCAGCCGCCCCGGTATAGGCGAAGAATAACATCATCCGCTTTTTTAAACGGGAGTAGTCAGCCATCGCTCCCAAAATCGGCAGGAAAATAACCTGGAGGATCACCGAAATGGCTATGGATGTTGGGAAAAAGGCGGCGGGTTCAACGGTAAAACCGAGTATGTTAACGCCACCCTGATCTTTAGCCAGAGCGAGCAGGTATGGACCGAGGAAAGTGGTAACGACAGTGGTGCTGAAGGCAGAGTTGGCCCAATCATACATGGTCCAACCAAGGATTTCACGGCGGTCGTTCACAAGTCTACCCTCCTAGGGCTTGCCCATAAAAATGGAACGGGAGTATTCAATTAGTGACTTAAATATCGTGGCAACGCTGGTTAACAATATTGATTGTATCTTACCAAGTAAAAACTCCAAGTGTGAGGCACAACATGTGAGGCACAACATGTGAGGCACAACATGTGAGGCACAACATGTGCGGCACAGACTGTGCGGCGAAGAATCGTGATCGTAGGAGCAAGTCTGCTGAAAAAAGCTCACGCAAGACGCCAAGCCGAAAAGTTTCTCTGGAGAAAAACCTTATAGGTCGACGTTATCCGAGTTTTTTCAGGCGACCCAGGAGTGTTGAACATAAATTTATCCGAGCGTAGTCGACCACAAGAGTTAAAAAAGCGGTTTTTCCTGCTGAATGCTTTAGTTGTCCCCTATGTATGATAAATCCGTCGCAGCTGATTAATGCGTTACACTTGCCCAATTCAACGAGACGGCTATACTAATTTTGGCACAGCTTCATTAGTCATCACTGATAAACCAATCCTAACAAGGTTTTTATGTTGCTGTTTCAGTAAAGATATTGGCAATGGCCAGTCTTAATTTACAGGCCTATTGAAGCCGGATCCAAGACACAGAATATGGGGCAAGCAGCGCAGCGAAGATTGATTGTCACATTAATATCGGCTTCGAACAGATTTGGCAAGCATTTAAGGAGGTGGTTGGCGCAGCGAATGAATCATTGTTAACCCAAAAGATGTTTAGTTTGTTAAATAAAAGATTTTGGAGGATTTAAATGAAGAGGACACGCTTTTTTATCTTGATAGCGACATTTCTGGTGCTGGCATTTATACTGGCAGCCTGTGGTGGTGAAGAAGAACCTGAAACTATCGAGGTTGAGGTCACTCGAATTGTCGAGGTGCCGGTTGAAGCAGAGGCAGAAATGCTTGACATTCAGCAAAATGTTATAGACCGCGGGCGCGTGGTATGTGGCTCCCGTACAGATCTGGCCGGTTTCGGCTACTTAGATGACGCCGGCCGCAATATTGGTTTTGATATTGACTTCTGCCGGGCTGTCGCTGCAGCCGTATTGGGCGATCCTGAAGCCGTTGAGTTTGTACCCTTAACGGCCGCGGAACGTGGACCTGCTCTCCAGACGGGCGAGATTGATGTTCTATCGAGAAACGTAACCTGGACCTCGTCCCGGGAAGCACAGTGGGGCAACTTTACCAACGTGATGTTCTACGATGGCCAGGGCTTTATGGTCCCCGTTGCCAGCGGCATCACAACTTTAGAGGAGCTAGACGGGGCTACAGTATGTGTCACCAGTGGCACGACAACTGAGACCAACTTAGCAGATGCCTTCCGACAGCGAGGACTGGATTTCACGCCGGTGGTTTTCGAGGATACAGCAACTGTTTATAGCACCTATGAGAGCGGCGGCTGCGACGCTACAACCAGTGATAAATCTCAGCTGGCATCTATCCAAAGCGGCTTCGCCGATCCAGACGCTCATATGGTTCTGGATATAACCATCTCTGAAGAGCCACTAACACCTGCTACCCCAAGCGGCGATGATAATTGGAATGATATCGTCACGCTGGTATCCTATGTGCTGATAAATGCCGAGCAATTAGGGGTTGGCCAAGGGAACCTCGACGAGATGCTCAACAGCGACGACATCAAGATACGCAGGATGTTGGGTGTAGAAGGCGAATTTGGCCAGGCCGACCTCGGCCTTGACGCTGATTTCGCTGTTGATGTGCTTAGGGCGGTTGGCAACTATGGCGAGATGTACGATCGCTACTTAGGTCCAAATGGTCTTGCCTTTACCTTACCAAGGGGGCCGAACGAACTGTGGACCAAAGGTGGCCTGATATACGCACCTCCACTTAAGTAAGAGTTTAAGGTTTCATTATATGGGGCAGTCCAGTCCCTACCGGACTGCCCCTCTTTGAAATAAATGAAACAGAGAGAAGGCCGAATCCCCATATTAACCTACCAGGGTATTCCCCTTTGGCGTGACGATCGAGTCATTAAGGGGGTCGTGCAAGTCGTATCAGCGATCATAGTGGTAGGTTTTCTCTATTTCTTCATCTCTAACATCCTGACTGCGGCCGAGAACCGGGGGCTGGCCCTTGGCTTTGATTTTCTGAGCGAGGCGGCCGGATTTCCCATTGGGGAGAGCGTCTTCATCCAATATGACCCCTCTATGTCCTTCGGCCAGGCTTTTGCCGTCGGTCTTCTAAATACACTTAAGGTATCGCTGATAGGCGTCGTCTTTGCCACACTCGTTGGCATCATCGTCGGCGTAGCCCGTTTATCGACCAATTGGCTCCTAAGATCTATCGCCGGCGTTTATATAGAGATCGTTCGTAATGTCCCGCTGCTGGTTCTCTTATTTTTCATCTTCTTTGGCGTCTTTCAGCAGCTGCCAGATGTGCAGAACAGCTTCGCCATCGGCGACTTGATCTTCTTGAATCAACGCGGCGTCTATATGGCCTGGTACCTAACAACCGGCTCAACGGTTACCTGGGCAATTATCCTGGCTGCGGCCTTTATATTGGCGATGATTGCATTTGTCATCCTGGGCTCATACCAGGTCAGAACAGGCCGCTCAACTTATCCTGGCTGGATTGCCTTGGGCATTCTCATCGGCCTTCCGATAATTGGCTGGTTTATTTTGCCTGAACAGCCGCTAAATTTAGACTTGCCGGTGCTTGGGAAATTTAATTTTGTCGGCGGATTGACACTAACGACCCAATTCACCGCCCTATTAATAGGATTAATCTTTTACACAGGCGCCTTTATCGCCGAGATAGTGCGGGCGGGTATACAGGCGGTATCAAAAGGGCAGGTAGAAGCAGCAAAATCTATTGGATTAAAACCGATGCAATCATTGCGACTAGTGATATTCCCCCAGGCCTTAAGGGTGGTTATTCCGCCACTAATCAGCCAATATCTCAACCTGACAAAGAATTCAAGTCTGGCCATCGCCATTGGTTATCCTGATATGTTTGCGGTTGGCCGGATTATGATCAACCAGGCTGGCCGGGCGGTGCCTGTATTTATCATGATCATGGTCACCTACCTGCTGCTCAGTCTTACCTACTCTGTTATTCTCAACCTATATAACCGGCGAATTGCTTTTGTAGAACGATAAGATGGAATCAATAACCCCGGAGGTATTACGCCCGATACGGACTTTAGGCCCGATAGCCTGGCTGCGTAGGAACTTATTCAATAACTGGTATAACGTTGTTCTAACTTTCATTGTTCTTGGGGTCATATATAAAGTTCTAATTGGTCTCATAAATTTTCTGCTACAAGCCAATTGGGATCCAGTAACAACCAGACCGGTTTTATATTTAGTGGGGCAGTATCCAGCCGAGGAATTGTGGCGGATTGGGCTCGCTGTCTTCATCATATCATTCTTGTTTGGGATAAGCTGGGGTAATTGGGGAGACCTGGTTCAGACCTTTGCTTATTTAATTATCGCTGGATCGGCCGCGGCCGCCTTCATACCAAGTACGATCATCTCTGTATCGTGGCCAGTCAGGATTTTCTTCCTGGTCAATATCACCCTGGTGTTCGTGGGGCGAGCAGTAGGCCGGAGTCGCTTTGGTAAACCCCGGACCATATTGATCTTGTGGTTAATCTCCCTACCCATCGTAATCATTCTTATCTATGGCTTTGCCCAAAGCGAATTCATGCCGGTGGTACTAACGACGCTTTGGGGTGGCTTAATGGTTAACCTGCTACTGGCAGCCATCGGCATCGCAGCTTCATTTCCGGTCGGGGTGATCCTAGCCTTAGGTAGACGCAGCAGCCTGCCGGTGTTACGCTGGTTTTGTATTGGTTTTATTGAAATCGTGCGTGGTGTGCCGCTGATCACTATTCTCTTTATGGCCTCGATCATCTTGCCCCTCTTTTTACCTGGTGATATTAGAATTGATAGGTTAATCCGCGCCCTAATCGGTATCACCATGTTTAGTGCGGCCTATATGGCGGAAAATATTCGTGGCGGGCTGCAGGCAATTCCACTTGGCCAATATGATGCTGCCAAAGCCATCGGCTTGAACAGCACCTTGACAACGCTGCTGATCATATTACCGCAGGCAATTCGTTTGGTAATCCCAGCCATCGTTGGACAATTTATCGCCCTCTTTAAAGACACGACACTGGTATTGATTGTTGGATTATTGGAGATATTGGGTGTGGGAAAAGCCATACTCGGCGGCAATCCCCAATGGGTCACCTCCCAAACTGAGGTGTATTTATTCGTTGCGGCTGCATTCTGGGTATTCACTTTTTCACTCTCCCGCAGCAGTCGTCACCTTGAAAAGGCGCTTGGTGTTGGCGAAAGATAGACAGGAGCAGACGCACATGGCTGCAGACAGCGAGCAATTACAGAACGATGATCAGATTATCATATGCCGCCAGGTGCATAAATGGTTTGATGATTTTCACGCACTCCGTGGGATCGATTTAACCGTCAAGACTGGCGAAGTTATTGTTATCTTTGGTCCTTCCGGCTCAGGGAAGTCTACCTTCATCAGAACCATCAACCGCCTCGAAGAACACCAAAAAGGGGACATTTTTGTAGACGGGATCGAATTGACCCACGACATTCGAAACATCGAGGCCATACGCAGCGAAGTCGGCATGGTCTTTCAGCAGTTCAATCTATTTCCCCATCTATCTGTGCTGCAGAATGTCACCCTGGGACCGATATGGGTCCGGCGATTACCAAAGCAAGAGGCTGACGATAAAGCAATGGAGATACTGGAAAGAGTGGGAATACCGGAGCAAGCCAATAAATATCCGGCCCAACTTTCCGGAGGCCAGCAGCAGAGAGTGGCTATTGCTCGCGCCCTGGCGATGGAGCCAAAAATAATGTTGTTCGACGAACCAACATCAGCTCTCGATCCGGAGATGATTAAGGAAGTGCTGGATGTTATGCACGAGTTGGCCCTGTCTGGGATGACAATGTTGGTGGTGACTCATGAGATGGGATTCGCCCGGGGGGTCGCTGACCGGATGTTGTTTTTTGACGAGGGGTTAGTTGTCGAGCGGGGTGCACCTGACGAAATCTTCTTGGAGCCAAAAGAAGAGCGTACGAAGCTCTTTCTATCCCAAATATTACAGCATTAGGGCTAATCAGAATTAGAGCCAATCAGAAACTTGGCCTAACTTGCAATCCAGCTCCTAATATAATCCCCTCTTCACGAGGAAGCTATTCCTGCATGTATGGGGCAAGCCAGGCTGGGGATTTATGCACGTGGACAACTTTCCAGCCCTCTTCATCCCTGATCAGCACCCGGCTTTCATTATGGGTATGGTGGGTGATTGAACCGTCCTTAGCTATGGTCAATGTGAATGTGTAGCTGACAATAGCCGTATCCGCATAAAGCTGCAGGCGCGGTTCCCAAAGATCATAACGAAATTCGGCATCAGCCTTTGCCCAGCTGTGCTCAATCATAAATAAATGAAATGGCAGCCCATCTTGCCTATGGGGAACAACAAACCATTCATATAGCGAAAGATCTTTTGAGGTCGTTAGCTTGTAGGCATCAGTATCACGGGTGAATATGCTTTCCAGGTGTTTTTCTACGGTATTCCATATTTCCTTTTCAACTTCTTCCATTTTTCACTCTCCTGAAAATAGGACACAGATTAACACGGATAACCACGGATCAGATACTTCGGCTAAGCTCAGTACAAGTTTGTTTTCATCCCTGTTGGTGTGCGTTAGCTCATGAAAACTCCTGGCAATTAGTGAGTCTGGTGAAAAAAGCTCACGCAAAGGCGCCAGCCGGTGCGTGCTGGCGGGCGCAAAGTTTCTCTGGAGAAAAACTTGTGACGTCGGCGTTATCCAAGTTTTTTCAGGGGACTCATCAGTAGGTAATTTAGAGCCTTATGATCCAAGGTCGCGATAATTAGATGCTTGCACCGGCCGATCAGTCGAAAATA
>BTQB01000111.1:0-7941 GCA_036985655.1 Anaerolineae bacterium
CATCCATTCAGGAAGTTTAAATGTGTAATATGCAGAATCAGGGCCTGCCCGTTCGAGCTCGTGTTTCTCTAACAGCGGGAACTCTTTGAGGTCTACATCAAAACTCTCTAGTGTACCGTAGGCCATCTGGTTAATACCATGGCTGGGTCCAGCTCGGTAAGACTGTTGTTCGTCGTCCCATATCAATACGACCGAATTTTTAACGCCGACCAGCATTGGTACAAGTCGAACGATGGAGCAAAGAATCTCATCAAGATCGGTTAGCCGATTGACAGTCTCAGCAACCTGGAGCAAGGCCGTATTTACCCAGGCTTCCTCCTGAAGGGCTTGTTGGAGCTTGATAGCGTCGATTCCCTGGGCTGTTTGGAAGGCGATATTCTGCAAAATTTCCCTTCTAGCCTTGGGCTTAGATTTAAATCCTTTTTTCGGGAAAGTCGCTGCCAATAGACCGATCATCTGGCTCTTCACAAGAAGTGGTAGAAGCCAGGTTTCTACCGTACCAGTAAGGTCTGGTACGAAAGAATCAACTGACCGGCCAATCCCATAAATCGGTTGATCAGTTACGAGCACTTCTTTGGTAACGTGAACAGCATCCAGGGCAGGCCAATCTCCTAGTGAGACGCTTGCAGAATCTGATTCTTTTAAGGGCGGGTCTCCAAAACCATAGTGGGCGACCATGTTATATCCATCCAGCTGCTCGTCCCACAATAACAATATACTCGTCTTAGCCCCAACAAGAATCGAGAGCAGCCGGACAATAGCCTCTGACAGCGATTGCATATCGCTGCTTTGCCCAATAACCTCAGCAACTTGAAGCTGGGCAGTGGCAATCCAGGCGCGCTCTCTTTGGGCTGAAAATTGGCGGGCCTTATTAATTGCAACCGCGATCTGATCAGCCAGGGCCTCCAAGACCTGCTGGTCCTGTTTGGAGAAAGCTCCAATCTGGTCACTCTGAACATCGAGGACCCCCAGAAAATCCTGATCTATCAATAATGGAATGACAATTTCAGATCTTGTGTTGACTGAAATGTCGACACCAAGAAATCTCTCGTCTTTAAGAGTATCGCTAGACAAAATCGTCGAACGATTATTGATCACCGTTCCAATCAGGCCTTGACCTGGAGATAAACGGATGGTGTTCGGCTTTAAGTCCTGGAGGCTGCTGGCTTGATTGAAGGCTTCATTCGTTTTCCGATCGATGCCGAAAATATTTACCGATGAAAAGCTGAAAGTTTCACATGTAAGATTTACGACCTGGTGAAGGAGTTCATCAAGATCGTTAATGGCGGTGATCTGCCGGGCTATACTCCCTACTAGTTCCAGCTGGGCGGAACGATCCCGTTCCTGTTGAAAAGTTATAGCATTGGAGATCGCGGCCGCGGCCTGGTTCGATAGAATAGTCAACTGGCTGAGATCACGCTCACTGAAGCTGTGATGTCGTTCATTAAGGGCCGCAAGAAAACCGATAACCTGGGCGCCGCTTATCAAGGGTACCAATACGGCCGATTTATAACTGATTTCTTCATCGCTGTTTGTATAACCTATCGGCCAGATCCCTTCATCTGCATTATCATGAATTAAAAATGGTTGTCCATCGGTCCACAGCTTCTTGGTGTAAGATCCTAATTCATCGATGGGAGCTGGCAAAGGGAGTTCCTGCACCTGTCTGTTTAGATTCCAGTACTGGACATTGACCAGATCAACCTCTAACAGAGCGATCTGCAAGCTATCGGCACCGATAATCCCATCGACCTGCTCGCCAAACAGTGTACATAAGGATGTAACGTCAAGCTCAGCCCCAACGATTACTCGACCTGCTTCACTAAGCGCCTCCAACTCAGCAACACGTTCCATGAGACGGCGACGAGAGCGATAACGACGCCAGAGTATATAGATGCTGAGGACCAGAGCGACGGCAAGGATTGGGAAGGTAACTGGTGAATCAGCTATTCCACCAGTTGATTGGGCTGATATCTGGAACATAGGGAAGGGGGGATCTAGGGCTTAGCTATTTTCCAAGGCCTGAACAGCCAGGCTCCTCGTCTCATAGATCTCAAAAACCTTATCAAATCCCACGATTTCGAAAACATCCTTAACGCGGTCGCTCAGTGCACACAGTACGATCCGGTCATCGTGTTCGTTAGCTTTTCGCCAGGCCGTCAAAAGACAGCGCAGGCCGCCACTATTTACATAGGAAACTTCAGTCATATCTACAATTAGCTGTCCGTTACCCTCCTCCAGCTCCTTGAGAAGGGCCGATTCGACCTTTGGGGTAACAGTCTGGTCCAGCCGGCCGCTTAGCCCCACCAGGCTTATCGATTCGGATAGATCTTCGCGCCAGATACTCATCTCTTAGCGGACCTTGTCAGGTACTTGACCATGATTAGTTTATTGTGACCGCTTCCATCTACTGAAAAGCTGATCTCATCCATAATGTTGCGCATAAAGTGGATGCCTAAACCACCTATTCTTAATTCATCGATATTATTTGGATCTGAAGGTATATTTGGTATTGGTACTTCATCTGGATCAAAAGCCCGGCCTTTGTCCCTGAGAATGATTATGAATGCATTTTCTGTTTGCTGTAATATTACCCGGATCTCCCCCTCGTCTTCAGCGCCGTAGGCATGCTGGATGATGTTGGTACAGGCCTCGTCGCAGGCTAACTCAATTCTAAAGATTTCATCATCGGTGAAGCCTATCTTTTCTGCCTCGGCCGCTATTAAACCACACAATTCCTCTACCTGATCAAAGCGGCCCGGAAAAATATATTCACGCTCTTCAGTCATTTATTTTGAGCTGTTGTATTATAAGCAATGGTGCGTTTGGGTTACTTTACAACGTGGGGAAATAAAGGTTTTTAGAAGCTGCCAATGGCGCTGTTTGTATCATCATAAATGGAAAAAACAGTATCGAGACCTGCCAGGCTAAGTACATCGGCTATTCTCTTTGATGGATTGGAAATCCTTAAATCGCCTTTATGATTCTTACTTTCCCTTAGGGCGGCTACCAGCGCGCGTAATCCAGCGCTGCTCATATAGTCGACGCCTTCTAAGTCAACCACGATGTTATAACGACCATCATTTTGAAGGCCACGGAAAGCGCCATCAAGTTCTGACCAATTGCTTCCATCAACTCGACCTGTGACCGTTACCAGGTCAACTCTCTTAAATGACTGCTGCTCGATCTCCATATGTTTGCCTCCCGTCTGCTAATTATTATGCGTTGGGCATTATACCACAGGCGATATCACGAACAATAAATCGACCTCTGAGGAATATGATGGCTATAGAGGTTGAACTTAGCTAATATAGGGCTCAATGAGTGGAAACCTAACAGACCGATTGATCCTTGAGGCCAAGGCGCTTGGTTTTAACCAGGTAGGGATAAACCCCGCTAAGCCGGCAAGAAGATTGGAGGCCTACTTCCAATGGATAAAGAACGGTTATCATGGCGAGATGAGCTACCTGGCTCGTCCGGACAGGGCGCTTCGGCGGCGAGACCTGGGTGAAATTCTCCCCGGTGTGCGATCGATAATCAGCGTAGCTTTTGACTACAGAACCGCCGTCCTTCCGGAAGGAGTAACCAATGACCCCGCCCGCGGCCGTATCTCTAATTACGCGTGGGGCATCGATTATCATAAGTCGATGACCGAGAGATTGGCCATCCTGGCTGAAAGGCTGGCGGATTGGAGAGGAAGTCGAATACGATCTAAGGTGTATGTGGATACAGGAGCCATCTTAGAAAGAGATCACGGGGAAACGGCCGGCCTGGGATTTACCGGAAAGAATACAATGTTGATCGCCCCCAGGCGCGGGTCATATTTCTTCTTAGGCCAGTTATTAACAACGGCCGAATTGGAACCTGTCCTGCCGCCGAAGGCAATGCCTAGCTGTGGCACGTGCCATAGCTGCATGGATTATTGTCCAACTAAAGCTTTTCCGGAGCCCTATGTGCTCGATGCCCGGCGGTGCATTTCCTATTTAACTATTGAGTTGAAGGATTGGATACACAGGGATTTGCGGCCGCTTATGGGGAATTGGATTTACGGCTGCGATATCTGCCAGGAGGTTTGCCCATTTAATCGATTTTCAATTAAGAGAGGGGCGCCAGGTTTTTATCCCGGGGACCTGGATTCTGCTGCGCCTCCTTTGCTGGACATCTTACAATTAAGCGATGTCGATTTTTCGCGCCAATATGCCAACAGTCCAATTAAGAGAATTAAACGTAGGGGCCTTATTCGTAATGCTTGTGTAGCGGCCGGGAACTGGGGCGATTATTCGGCTGTGCCCGTACTTATCAGCTTGCTGAATGATCCTGAACCGATAATCAGGGGGCATGCAGCCTGGGCTTTAGGCCAGATCGGTGGGAAGATGGCTCTCGGTGGGCTTGATAGTGCCCTTGAGGCAGAGATCGACAACCTTGTTAGACAGGAAATCCAAAGAGCCCTAAATCAGCCATAAAAACACCCTGAAGTCCCCGACTTTAGGCCCCATAGGATCCCTGACAGGCTGCTACTTCGTGAGGAAAGGATTGCCTGCCGATGCTGCATACTCCCAAACATGGGCATCAGCAGCAGGCTCATATGTAACAACCAGAGATCCGCCAGCGAATGTCTGGGTTGATGGCAGATCGATTTGCAGCTGGGGCATCATCCAAAGATTATCGCAGTTCAATGTACCTTCACAGGAAGTCTCCAGAGGGTCGAATGGCGCAACCGAGCACTGCCCTGAATGTTCCAGGGACGGATTTTCGACAACATCGGCACAGACATTAAAAATCAACGACAGATCGGGGTCGTCCTTTCCCCCTAACACACCTGGGTCAACTGGAAGTGTATCGAAATTGAAGGACATTCTAGGCGGCGGGGAATTATCATAATCAAAAATCGATGCAAAGATAGTTTGCTCCGCAAGATCGATGTTGATAGGAGCGATGGTGAAATCCACACTTTCACCTTCAATATAATTGTTCATTGGCTGGCGTCCAAGGGCAAAAACCCGCACGCCTTGAGTGCGGTATTCGAAAGGTCTGCTGGCCAATTGCAGGTTTCGAAGGTTAACATTTGGTACAAGAGCAGGCAGTCCTTCACCCACGGTATAATATTCTACTGGAGGACCTGCCCAGAGGTCCCAGGCGTTTAATGCAGATCCTTCAGAGCTGGAAACATCCATGTAGATCGATCGCGTTCCCGTGACATCGGGTGGAATAAGGGCCATATCAATTTCAAAGTCACCCTCATCTGCCTCTACTGGACAGCCCCCACCTGGATTACAGGGTGACACCCATTGTAAATCGGTGTTTGCTGCGTTGGAATTGTCATCGGTATATACTGCCAGCGGCTGCTTTACACCGAACTCATCAATGTAGTAAAGCTCAAATTTTGTTTTGTTGTATCCTTCACTGTTGCCAGCGGCCAGGTTGCAATTTTGATCCCAATTCTCATCAACACGATACAGCCAGAGGGGATTTTCGAACTGGCCATCCAGCAGCTCGCCGGTTCGAACCACACATCTATCACCGGGTCCTGCAGATGTACAGGTTGCTTCACCCGGCGCACCGCCCCCTGCATCTGAGTGTTTGAAACTCACAGTGTTGCCATATAGTCTATTAACAGAATCAGGATCAAAAAGTTCGATGCGGACCTTGTTATATAAAGTTCCTACCCTATCTTCATAATCAGAGGGCACCCGGATGCGATACTTATATACGCCGTTGAAGAAGGGGTAATCTTCATTGGCGTTACCGGCCGTTGACTGTAAGGGCGAGACAGGATCTCCTTCCTTGGTGCAGCCATTTTGGCCGGATATGAATTGGTTGGCCAGGCGGACCTGGCCATCATCTCTCGCCGTAGGTGTATATAGTTCAGCTTGGGAGAAGTAGGCCGCCGTCGCTGAATGGCTGATAGGAAAGCCTTCGATACCTATAACCCGCAAGAAGAAAGTGGGTACGGGCCAGGTAACAGTTAAAGTATATTGAGGGTTGATACCCCTAGCAGTCAGTGATGTTTTGCTATCAAATGCCGAGATAGTCGATGTTACCCAGCCATTGGCTGCTAGAAACTGCAGTGCCCGCAAATCAGCGTCAGTCGTAATCGTTGTTCCTGGATCGACCTCCAGGACAGCCGCAAGAGAGGCTGCGTCGACTGCTTTTGAAAACTCTGAACTGCGGACAAAGGCCAACCCGACGTCGGAAGCCAGGCCCACAAAGGCCAATAAGCCAACAAAAGCCATGGCAATTAGCACGATGCTCTGCCCAAGCTCGGACCTGTTTTCTTGTCTCAATCTTAGATCTGGAAAATTCAGTTTCATTTTCAGCTCTCTAATTGACTTGAGTATTTGTTAACGACTATTCAATAGAGATCACGACCGGATTAAAATCTAAAAGATTACGGATAAGGCGGAGCGTCCTGGGCAGGTGGGTTATCGGCATCACCGCAGGTAACCTCCGATGTTAGGAACTGGAACAGGATCCATTTGGGGGAATCGCCGGTTCCGGGATTCTTCTTACCCTGGCCTTTACCGCCTTGAAAGCTGTAGCCGAGTAATCGAACTTTGATGAAGTCATAGACTTGAAACAGGGCATTATCACCGGTAGCCTTTTGTCCATCAGAGAGCAAGTCGGCATTGGTATTGCTGTAAACGATGATAACCACCGGCAGTCCGGATTTAACGTAACCCTCGATTATGCCCTGGGTGGCCGCGACGTTTCCGGTCTCGTTTTGCAGCCATTCAAACCTTTCCAGGACGTCATCACCATCACCCGATTTCATCCCTACAGGAAGGGGATCGCCGGTGGTATTTTCATCAGCTCCACTATCCGGATATTCGGTAACGAAATCGCCGGGATAGGTGAGGCTGGTTTTCAAGGCATTGGCCCCTTTGCTATTCCACCGCAGCCAACCGAAATTCCCTGAGATGCCTTGTTCGCGAGCCCAATAGATATTTCCGGCAAATTCATCGATTCCAGCGATGGCTGTCTTTAAGCTGATTCCAGGTATATTCAACTGGTAAGGATAACCATAATTTTCATCCGGAACGGTGGTGACCGAATTAATATTGATTACTTCCAAATCCTTATAGACTGGCTCAGGATTTTGGGGGTATTCCCATCCAAATGGTCCTGAACCGATGGGGAAGAGATCGACAGGATCATCCGGATGCTTTTCGCCTAGCTTGTTTAAATTACCTACTGGACCTCTGTCCCAGTTCCAGGGATAGATAGAGAATTGGTTTAGCCGGATGGTGATGGGTAAGACGGGGCATCCAGTCATATTTTTAAGCTCATTTACTCTCATAACCGTGATAGCCCGTAGCTCTTTAAATCCAGTCCACTGCCATATGGGCAGTCCAAGAATCGTTTCAACTTTATTAAATGGGGCGGAAGCGACAACCTCCAAACCCCTGGCCCCATTAGGCCAGCTTTTTAGATCGGCCAACATCTTATCACGGACCTGTTGTTCGAGAACATCATTCCATTCTACTTCAGAAACAACCACGTTATTACCATAGGCATGTACAGCTTCAAAGAATTCAAAAGAGAGATCGCTGAGACTGCTTGGAGAATCCGTCTTAGCCCTAATCGACCAGACATCCCATTTATCTGGGGAGAGGTCCATCGTATCAGTTACGGTGTTAATGGCTACAATCCCCATATCTAGAGCTGTACCAGCCGTAAAATTATCTTTGTCATAATTTGCAGCCCCGAAACCCGCGCTCATTCGTGAGGCTGTGGTGACCTTATTTTGGGTGATTAAGAGATTACCAACTTCAGCCAGTCCGGCGAGCATGAAAACAAGAATGGGCAAGAATAATGCCACTTCCACCAGGCTTTGACCAAAGACGAGATCACGAGTTAATAAGCTTCGAATTTTATTCATTGGTTTCTACCTTTTGTGCCGGCCAATATTTATATTGTTTCGTCGTTTGTTGTTGGCGGAAC
>BTQB01000112.1:0-7923 GCA_036985655.1 Anaerolineae bacterium
AGGTCAATAGGGGGCAAGGGCCCTGCAAGCTGACTATCTTTACATCACCGGCCGCTGCAACAGTCATGATTAATTCGTTGTCCGCAGACCAGTAAACGCTCCATACAATGAGATTTTGACAGCTGTAGTGGAGTCTCGTTTTCCTTCGGGAGGCTTTGGTGGGTTCAGTTCGGCCATGGACATGGCCATCCTTGGGCAGATGTTCTTAAATGGCGGAACTCTTGGTGGGGAAAGAATCCTGAGCAAAGCCTCTGTTGAGGCGATGACTCGTGATCAGATACCGGGTATTATGGCTGAGTACAAGGATAAGACCATCGGCCCTGGGGAATGGGAGCTAGGCTGGAGCATTTATATAAACGGCAAGAGTTGGGCCTATGGTGAACCCCTGCTCTCACAAGGATCGTACTGCCATGGCGACAGCGGTGGTGTATTCTTTTGGATTGATCCAGCTAGAGATCTTGTGGCCGTTTTCTTTTCAACATACCTGTCAATGACCAAGGATGAACGGCCGGTTGCAGCCACAGACCTGTTTATAAACAGCGTTTTAGCATCAATCATAGACGACTAACCTACTTCCTGAGATTTTATATTAGGATTCTCTACAGGTCATTGGGAGCGGTAAAATATTGACGATCAACCGATAGTCCTCTAGAATTGGGGTCTCAGCCGCTGGGAATCGTGGCTTCAACATCGCGGGTCTGGGAGCCGTTGGTGACAAGAGTTAGGGCGCAAAATTTTTTTAACCGGGTCGTAGACACTCGAAGCAAATAAGAGGAGGATTGAGATGATCAGTAAATCGTTACCAGAGAAGTATCGCAGATTACTCCGTTTTTTCGCAATAGCCGTAGTTCTAGCTACCGTACTGTTGGCAACAACAATGTGCACAACGGAATCGGCAACGGAAGAGCCAAAAGAGGTTGAAGCACCAGCAGAGGCACCAGCTGAGGAACCGGCCGAAGAACCAGCTGAGAAAGAAGCTGAAAAGAGTGCGACTCTGGCCATCGAGCATTTTAGCGTCATAGAAGGAACAACGTGGTCAGGCGCCCATGATCGAGCAGGAAAACGGCTCGCAGAAAAATATCCAAATGTTGAATATGTTTACAGGGAGGAAGTCGGGCCGGATCTGACCGTTCCCTACGCAGAAGAGTTAATCGCCGATGGAGCCACGATTGTAATCGGAAATGCGGAATTCATGGGTCTGCCACTGAAAGACATCGCTGAAAAGTATCCTGATGTTTACTTTGGCTCCATTATTGCCAGCGACTTAACCACCGACAGAAACTTCATCAGGCTGTTCCCGAGACAGTACCAGGCCCTATATCTGGAGGGGCTTATCGCTGGAGCACTGACCGAAACGGGCAACATCGGCATCGTGTCGGCGTTCCCTTCGGTACAGGTTATTCGGCGACAGAATGGCTTTATCCTTGGCGTTCAGGATGCGGCCGAGATACTCGACAAAGACGTCTCGATATATGTGAAATACGTTGGAGATTGGTATTTACCTGCTGAAGAGCGAGATATAGCCGAGACATTGATTACCCAATATGATGTCGACATTCTAACCCAACAGACCGATTCTGGTTCCCCCTTAGATGTCGCCCAGGAACAAGGCATCTGGTTTATTGGAAAAGATATGGACATTGTTGGCTTCTATGGATGGTCAGATACTGATACAGTGGCTGTTTCCTTCGACACACGCTGGGAAGTGCTTTACGAGCACATGCTCGATGAGTGGTTGATGGGTGAGGAAAATCCGGAAACCGTTTTGTATCTGGGCATGGATGATTCAATAATCCTGGCTGATGGCACGGATTTTCCGACTATTGACATCATGAACGATAACAAAGTTGGCATTGAGGCTATCAGCCCCGCTGCCTTACCATTGATTTCTGATGAGATTGTGCAGCTGGTAGAACAAAGAAGAGATCAAATGATTAAGGGAGAATGGGATCCCTTCACAGAGCATGCTTTCATCAGCAATGGGACAGGATTAGAGCTTGAAGGGACGCCAGTGCCAGCGGCTGGCACAGAAGTAAAGCCCGCAGGCGAAGAGCCAACTGATGAGTGGCTGCTCTCCAAATTTAACTTTGACGTGGAGGGCGTTGAGATACTTGAATGATTCATCGATTGAACCTGGACAATGATGGATTAAGGCAATAACATCAATTAAGCATTTATGACATGAGGCTCCCAAATTTGTGAGGAATGCTCCCAAAGGTGGGAGCCTCATCGACATTAAAGAAAAGCAACCTTCCGATAATTCACAAGAAAAAAACAGTGTAGCAGATCACTCCAGAGCTTGATCTTCCTAATTGCGGAACAGGCCAGCGATTTCTGTATTAATTTCGTAATCTAGCCAATCATGATGAGTGAAGGCATAAAGTGCTGCTTGAAGAGATAGCACGAGGCGACACGGTTTTGGAGGCGAGGGGGATAACAAAAATATTCCCTGGGGTCATCGCCAATGACAAGATCGATTTCGAGATAAAAGCCGGTGAGATTCACGCTATCCTCGGCGAAAATGGGGCTGGGAAAACAACGTTGATGAAAATCCTCTTCGGACAATATCAGCCTGATGGAGGTGAGATTTATCTTGGTGGAAGAAGGGTCAAATTCAATTCGCCATTAGACGCTATCGATCTTGGGATTGGGATGGTACACCAACACCGGAAGTTGGTGTCAGCGCATTCAGTAATAGAAAACATAGTCCTTGGACATCCTAGAGCAGGTAAGATCCTCAATTTAAAGCGAGCTGCTCAAGAGATAGACGAGTTATGTGAAAAATATGGATTCTCGCTTGATCTGAAAGCAAAGATCTGGCAGCTATCTGAAGGAGAGAAGCAAGTAGTTGAGATCCTAAAGGCTCTTTACCGAGGGGCAGCGGTTCTCATCATGGATGAGCCCACCTCTGCCTTAACGCCTATGGAAACAAAAAAGCTTCTGACATCCATCGAAACTATGTCAGAGCATAACCTGGCCATAGTGCCATTTATCACTCATAAACTGCCAATCGTGCTGAGGATAAGCGACCGGGTAACTGTATTAAGAAGGGGAAAGGTCGTAGCTTGTATCGATACTGAGGAAGCGACAGAGAAAAGTTTGACAAGGCAGTTGGTAGGTAGGGAAATCATCTTCCGGATTGAAAGGGATAAGGTTGAGCCGGGAAAGACAATAGTTCAATTAGAGGATCTTTCAGCCTTAAATGACAAAGGCGTTCAGGCGTTGAACGAGATTTCCTTTTCGATTAGGGAAGGGGAAATATTAGGAGTAGCTGGGGTTTCAGGCAACGGCCAACGAGAATTGGTCGAGGTAATCGCCGGTCTCCGAGAGGCTACAAGCGGCAAGGTGATTCTGGACAATAGAGATATCACTACGACATCGTGCTATGAAAGATGGCAGCTAGGAATTGGTTATATCCCGGCCGATCGTATTGATGTCGGGTCCATAGGCGATTTCTCGCTGGTGGATAATACCACTATGAACTATTACTTCGACGACGAGTACACCGATCGAGGTACGCTGGATTACAAGCGGATAAGGAAGTTGACTAATGAACTCATGATAGATTATGGGGTAGCTGCTCCTAATTCAGAAGTAATGGCCAAGAATTTATCCGGCGGTAATCTACAAAAACTCATCCTGGCCCGCGTTCTCTCCCGGAAACCACGCCTTATAATCGCCGATCTGCCTACCCAAGGACTTGATATTGGGGCCAGTGAATTCGTTCGTAACAAATTAAACGAGGCCAAGCAAAAAAAGGCAGGGGTTCTGCTTATTTCCGAAGACCTCGATGAGATCTTATCTTTGAGCGATTGGGTGGCCCCGATTTATGAAGGCAAGATTATGAGCATTATCCCTGGCGATGAGGCAAAAAGGGAAGAAGTGGGGGCTATGATGGCCGGAATAAGCCTGAAGGGAGTGGGGAAATGAAACTCGGCCAAGCTGAAATAAAGTTGGAGAAACGAGCAACATTAAACAACTGGCAAGCAGCGGGCATATCCATAGTGGCGATTATAGTAGCCCTAACTCTCTTTGGAACAATTTTCATACTGGCTGGGATCAACCCGCTGGCTGCCTACCGGGAGATCTTTTCGTATGCGTTTTTTAACCCTTTTGGTCTTCCATTAACCATTAGCAGGTTTATTTTCCTGCTGCTATCGACCTATGCATTCATTATCCCCTATCGCGCTGGGCTTTGGAACATCGGCATGACCGGGCAGCTTTATGCCGGGTCGCTGGCAGCTTATGCTGTTCTATTTGGATTTGGTGTTAATGACTTTAACTCTACCTATCCATCCGCTTTCATCATCCTACCACTTATGCTAGTCGCGGCCGCTGTCGGTGGCGCCGGCCTCGGAGCGATAGCAGGTTTCCTAAAGGGTAAATACAACATCAATGAAATAGTGGTAACAGTGATGTTGAACTTCATGACCTTCTGGCTCGTTTCGTTCATGATCAAAGAAGGGGGGCTTTTCATGAACCCGGGCGGAAGAGGAGAAAGTTTTGAACTACCTTCTTCGCTACGTGCGCCGCTCATCCTGGACATCCCGATCACAATTTTCATAGCTCTTGCCATTGGTCTGCTACTTTATTACATGTTCAGCAAAACCCGAATCGGCTATGAAATAAGGGCTTATGGCAAGAATCCGGCGGCGGCCGCGTATGCGGGAATTAGTAAGTTTCGAATACCCCTATTGGTTTTTATTATGGGAGGCGCCTTAGCAGGGCTAGCAGGTTACCATTATTTCGCGGCCGTCCCCGGTGTTTATAAAATCGCCAGAAACTATGGTTTTTTTGGCGATCTAGCTTACTATGGGATCATCTGTGGTCTCATTTCTCGGGGGAATCCGCTAGCTTCGATTCCAGTAGCCTTATTGTTCGGGGGGCTGTCGATCGGCGGCCGGTTCGTCCAAGGAAAACTCGGCTTGAGTTTTGGCATTGATTACGCGCTTCTGGGTGTACTTATGATCACGCTGGTCGCTTTTCAATTTTTCTATCGATATAAGATCGTCTTTGGTAATAGTATGAAGGAAAAGATAGATGCTGGAGCTCTACATTAGAAGCCTTGACGCCTCGACAATATTCCTGATTGCCTCCCTTGGCGAATTATTTGGACAGCGCTCTGGCGTATTAAATGTTGGTATAGAAGGCGTGATGCTCTTCGGAGCTACCCTTGGATTCATCACTGCCCAGTCAACCGGAAGCTACTTGCTTGGCTTCTTAGTAGGCATCACTATTGGCGGTCTGCTCGGTTTTCTCCACGGGCTTTTCTCGATTACATTAGGAGTCGACCAGGTTGTAAGTGGGATGGGGATCTGGATCCTTGGATTCGGTCTTACCACTTATATAGGCTCTCCTTTCACCGGACCATTGGGTTTGGACAGGATCCCAACCATCTTTGGACTCTCGCCATTTTTTTATGTTGGCATAACCCTGGTGGTACTCATCTGGTTCGTGCTATCAAGGACAAGCTTGGGTTTGAGGATACGATCCGTAGGTGAGAATCCGTCAGTCGCAGAAGTCTCGGGCATCAGTGTAGCCAAAACGCGATACCTATGTGTCATAGGTGGTGGGATGCTAATGGGATTTGCAGGAGCGATATATTCTCTGGATTACAACCCAGTATGGAGTTACAACTTCCTGATGGGATGGGGCTTTATCGCCTTAGCCCTGGTTTTCTTCTCCATGTGGAACCCTTTTATCCTTCTTGCAGGTTCTATCTTATTTGGCACGCTTTGGCAGCTCTCCCTCAATCCGCAATTATTGCTACCCGGCGTTCTCTCCAGGTATGTTTGGAGGATGGTTCCCTTTGGTATCACCATCGTCGCTTTGCTGCTTATGTCAACTAAATGGTTTAGGACCAGGTGGGGAGCGGCTAAGCCGGAGGCTTTGGGGCAGCCGTACTTGAAAGAGTGAAATAAACTGCCATTCCTCAGCTAACAGAGAATCCCTGCTTATTGAAGAAGTAGAGACGGTGAATAAATAGCTAGCTGATGGATTTTTTTATCTAGCCTAGGCGGAGGTCATCTGTACCCAGCGGGAGTAGAGCTTGAAGGGTTAGTAGATCAAAGGAGCTAACCTAACTACTTTTAAACCCATTCTAATTAAGCTCTGGACGGGTCATCCCTGATAGGCTTCCGCCCATATCCTCAATGCTGTCATACAATAATTGGATGATATATCCAGGGTTGTGGACAAAGCTTCCCGGACCCTTGGTGCTGTATTGATAATTGAACGCCCCTCTAAGCAGACGGGGAGTCCAGGTCGAGTAGCTTTCACCCGCCTCGTTAACAAAACGGCCGTTGATCACCAGCGGTTCTACGCCGCTTGTGTTGGAGGTATAATGTACGATGGCCTGCAACAGTTTTTTCTCCAATGTTTCTATTTCACCTGCCATACCTTCGTTTGTGTCGCGATCTCCATCATAATCAACATTACTAGCTCGAATATTATGGAAATCTTCCTTTGTGCGAACACCAAGATGGCAGGCGCTGCACCTCTGGGGATCAACCCGCAGCGAATGAGAGTCATGGCAGCTAATGCAGGAATCAAAATCTACGACGTGACCATAACGATCCGAGTAGCTCTTTTCTGAATATTCATAACCACCTAAAGCTTCAGAGCCATAAAGAGTAGGTCCCACCGGACTATTATGGACACCAGGTCCGCTGATATCTTCGTTGACGTTATCCGGCGGAAGCCCGACGAGGAGTTCATCTACCTGAACTGACGATGATCGACCTTGATGGCACTCCATACAGTCAGAGTTTCGGCCGAGTTCAACCAGCTCAACCTTGGATGGCATAATGGCTCCATCTTTCTCCACGCTAACCTCGTTGTGGCAAGCTTCGCACTCAACTGTGGTGCTGGTTGGGGCCGGATTATCTACCTGGCCCGGGGTCGATCCGTCTGTGCCAAGAAAGTCCTGATAACCGGGCGTACTGTGGCATTTGGCACAATTTTCAGGAATTTCAGGTGGGTCATTGTTGTCCCATCTGGTAAAAGCCCTGGCTTCTGAATCAGCATGAGCAGATGTACTCCAGGCAGCTTCAATAACCGCTTCAGAAGCTTCAGCACCGGTGCAGGCGCTTATTGTTAAAAGGGTGAGCACCACAACAAAAGATAGAATGATGCCTTCTCTTCTCATGTATTGCAAAGGATTTTTCCTTTAGAATCTATAAAGGCCAAATATCACGATGGCCACAATGAGCAGCAAAGTAAGTAAAATCACAAATCGCTTAACGATAATATGGTGCATCCAGAGCTCCTTAAATCATGTCAAATCGCTCAGTCAGTACACTTTCCGGTGGTACACCAACTTCTGGCAGGACAAGTTCCATGGCATCCATCAGCGGTTTCGGCCCGCAAATGAGGTACTTAAACCATTTATATTGGCGGGGCAAATATTTTTTCATAATCTCGGTGTTGATGTAGCCTGTTTCCCCATTCCAACCCTCTTCGGGATCGGTCAGCACCGGCACATATATTAAGTTCAATTTTTCCGTCAGCCTTTCCAGTTCTTCATGGAAGGTCATAGTTTCCGATTTACCGGCGCCATAAAAAAGAAAGACAGGACGAATGTCTTCCCGTTCAACCATAGTTTGTAGCATAGCGAACAGGGGGGTCATGCCGACGCCTCCCCCAATAAGGACGTAGCCCATGGCCTGATGTCGATCCATGGTGAACACACCATAAGGACCGTCCACCCACATTCGATCACCAGGTTTAAGTTTCGGCACTTCATCCCCTGACCAATCACCCAGATTTTTAATGGTAAATTTTATGGTCCCTCCTGGCTCCACATCGCCACCAGAGGAAATAGAGATTGGATGCTGGCCTGAGCCAAAAGGGCTTCTGCCAGATTTGATCCAGGCAAATTGCCCAGCATGAAAAGAGAATCCCTCATGATTGATGGGTTTTAAG
>BTQB01000113.1:0-7899 GCA_036985655.1 Anaerolineae bacterium
CTGAAGTTCCCGGTAACATTCCACACATAAAGGCAACTCAATTGTTCGAGTTGTCCGGCCAATTCGTTTTCGAATCATCATGCGCTCCTCGGCTGGTGAAGCGCAATTA
The DNA here is from genome assembly GCA_036985655.1 of Anaerolineae bacterium. Taxonomy (GTDB): domain Bacteria; phylum Chloroflexota; class Anaerolineae; order Promineifilales; family Promineifilaceae; genus UBA11865. The sequence goes on from BTQB01000113.1 coordinate 110, forward strand.
ACACATTTTTCCGGGAATAGTAGAATCCCGCCTGGTCTTATCTTGACCTTTAACTGCTGACTCATATTTGAGTAATTATTGTCTGCCAGGCTTAATTTTTTGATTAAACTGAGGATTCACTACACTTCGCCCCATGATTCGGGATTGTATGCAGGCAACTCTCGGCGGAGAGGTTTGTCCTTTCGATAGCCCAAGGCATAACTTGCCTGCATTAATTGGTGAATTTCACTGGTTCCTTCATAAATAATTGCCCCCCTGCTGTTTCTCAAATAACGCTCAACATCGTATTCGTCCGAATAGCCATAAGCGCCGTGGATCTGCACTGCTTCATGAGCTGCTTTAAAAGACATGTCTGTAGCGTACCACTTAGCCATGGATGTTTCACGGGTATTTCGAAGACCTTCATTCTTCATCCAACCAGCTTTTAGGTACAGCATCCTTGAAACATCATACCACTGCTGCATCCAGGCTATCTTCTGTTGAACTAATTGGTGTTTGGCGATTGGTCGGCCGAAGGCATGCCGTTCGCGAGAATATTGGAGCGATGCTTCCAAACAGGCTCTGATTAATCCTGTTGCACCAGCAGCAACTGTATAACGGCCGTTGTCCAGGCAGCTCATGGCAATCTTGAAGCCCTCACCCTCCTCGCCAATTCTATTTCGGCTAGGGACTCTAACATCGTCACAATTAACCCAACCTGTAGATCCGGCTCGAACACCCATCTTGCCATGAATGTCCCCGTGGGTAACACCCTTCATATCTTCCTGAACCATAAAGGCGGAGAGCCCTCTATGTGGAGCATCAGCATTAAGATCCGTTCTTGCAATCCAAAAAAAGTGGTGGGCTTTAGTAGCCAGGCTAATCCACATCTTTTCGCCGTTGATAATATATTCATCCCCATCTCGCCGGGCAGTGGATCGGATTGAGGCTACATCAGATCCTGCACCAGGTTCAGTGAGACAGAATGCACCATATTTTTCACCCTTCGCCTGGGGAACCAAAAAACGCTGTTTTTGATCTTCGTCCCCCCACTGCAAAAGGCCCATGCTGTTTAATCCCATGTGAACCGACATGACAACCCTTAACGTGGTGTCAATTCGTTCAAGCTCCTCACAGACAAGGCCAAGCGTGATGTAGTCAAAACCTTGGCCCCCATATTGAACTGGAATATTTACGCCGAGAATGCCCAAATCAGCCATTCGTGGCAATGTTTCCGGGTTCATTTCCTGCCGGCGATCATATTCTTTGATAGTTGGATAGATCTCGCGTTCGCCAAAATGCCTGACCATTTCAGCGACGCCTTTTTGTTCTTCATTTAACGAAAAATCTAGCATGATATATGACTCAATGAGAATAGGTTAACGTCTGGTGGATTATAACGTAACCCCCCATCACGGTAAAGAATTTATGATGCACTGCGTCATTAAATGATCTAAAAGATACCGGCCAAATTAAATCACTAATTCAATGAGAAAATTAAGACACCATCTTGACTATAAAGTAACTTCAGCTCGGGATTGCGATAGAGTTCGGACGGATCAAAAAAACCACCTCGACTGCCGACATAAATCAAATCTACACCTTCATCCTTTAGCCTCGCAACCGCCTGCGGATCAGACCAATCATCAATCTGCGATATATCTTCATTGAAAGCGGCAACTCGCCTCCGTAACGTTGAATCGTATATATAATCAACAGGTGGAGTAGTAATGCTGCGCCCGGTCACTGGTAAGATCCAGGCTCCCCCGTCGCTTCCAGCCCAGGTACTACCGAGCCAATTCCAGCTGCTCACAGCGACCATGCTCTCTTCTTCGCTATAAGTGGCAAGCCAATTTAACCCTTTAGCATCTGCCTCATTTGCTAATATAGTATCCGGATTGAGAATCGACACCTGTTGGTTGATCCCTTGGAGAAGAGCTAAGGTCAACATTGCACCGGTCGCTGCCCATAGAGCAATTCTAATTGACCAGTGACGCATGCTTAGCCAGTTCCAAACCTTTACTGTAACGATAGAAAGGATGAGGGCTAATGGTAAGAAAAGGACGATATAGGCGCTGTTTATATTTAACAACCAGGTCTCGGGTAATCCCAATCGTTGACCTGAAAGGAGGACAGCCACCAGACCAACCCACAATGTTAAAGTTATAGGAATTACGGCCCAACTCTGCTTTTTTATCCCAGCCAACAAAGCGATGAAAAAAGTGACTGCTCCGAGAATCAAGAAGGCTGTTTCCCAGCCTGGGGCCATGTAACCGACAGGAAAATCATTGTAACTAGATGGGCTGCTAATCAGAGGGAATGAGGAAAAATCTGAAAAGAGCTGAAATATTCGCGGGGCCACCAGGACCAATGCCAGAGCTGTTGCGGCCAATATCCAACGCCAATGGCGTCCGAGGGATAGGATCAAGACAAGGGCAACAAAGGGAATAAAAAGCAAAAAAACTCGAAAGTGTATGAGGAATAGTCCCGCTGCCAACAGCCCTACAAATGGCCACTGTTTCGACATGGACCGAGTTCCACGGATCACGCCCCAGGTTACAGCCATGGCTATCGGCAGGATCATCACTGCAGTCAACTGGGTCATTCTTCCCCAAGTGACATAGTAACCAGGAAAAAAGAAGGGAATAGCTACCAGGAAACCAGCAAGAAGTGATGTGCTATTTCTGCGCGTAAATAGATATGCTCCTGCGAATACTGTAAGGGGCACTAGGGCATTTAATAGCTGGCCCACGATCAGCAGTAGATGGGGGATCGATTGGCCAGTCATAAGGGCAAGGCTGGCTGAAATCGTATGGAAGCCATAATGGTAGGGGGTTCGATCCACGGGCAGCAGCGGCCGGTAATCCGAAGGGAACTGACCTGTCTCAGCCATTAGAGTCGTTATTAAGGCATGCCGGCTTGAATCAACCCAAGGGGGAAATGCCAGGTCCCTGATAGCCAGGAGTCTCACCGACAATCCAAGAAACACCACCAATAGCAGGATAAGGCCAGGCATGAAGTGTTTAAGATTGCGCGAATATCCTTGATAACCATCATTATCATCTAAATTTGATCCAGGATTTAAGTTCTCGTCATGGCTTTCATTGTAGGTCTTAGTCGAAGGTCGCAAACCAGCGCTGCCTGGTAACGGCGTAGGTTCTTGGTCAGAGATTACCCTATCCGAAGATCTCCTTCTGGGGATTTTTGGAAAATTAAAGAAGGGCTCGAGGTCGTTCCGTCTCTGGATGGCGCTTCTGACAAGCCATCCCAGGACAAAAAACCAGCCAATTATGAAAATCGCCCACAAAGACCACGGGCGCCAGCGAGCGCCGATTAAAGATAACCACAACCACATTATTGCCCAACTGGATGCACCTAAGGCGAAAGCTGCTCCCAACCAAACACCAAAATGCCATCGATACAGCCAGCGTCTGCTAACAATCAACAAGATGGACCCAGGCAAAAGCAAGAATAGAACCACTAAAGCCATCAGAGCCAGGTTGTCCAACAACATCTTTAAAGTTAAAACAGCTCCAGCCAGGAAAGTTAGTTGGTACCTGGTTATAAATCGTAGGTCAGAGGCTTCTGATGGTTCGCCATTTATCTCCAAGGTTCCGTCTTCATAAACATCTAGATCGTAGCCCCAAGCTGATACGATATTATTATCATTTCCTTCGAGAACTATTGTGTATTCCTGGCCTGCAGAGTCATGTTGAGGGGGGAATCGGAGAAGGTAAGTTTGATTGTGAACAATCTGTTTTGTCTCCTCTGTTCTAGTCGTTATCAGTTGTCCATCTTTATTCAAAAGGGTAAATCTTACATAACCATTGCTATCAGCTGCCTCGTTATCATATTCATAACGAATTAGTAACAGTTCGATCTCGGTAAGACCATCATGTTGGGGGATGAATGTCTGCCTTATCCGGCTGTTACCCTGTGGAGCCTGTACCGCCGTATTGAGCCTATTTTGGTTAACATCCAAAGACACAATTGGCCTGGGCCAGCCGCTATTTACTGACCAAACCAAAGCTATCAAAGCTCCCAGAATAAAGGGGGGCAGCAGCCAGCGACCACTTGCTCTAGCGATTGATCGATCCCGTGGATGGGATTCTGTATCGTCTGGGCCAATCAAGGTAATTATTTTCAAAAAATAAAGCCGCTCGCATCGAGCGGCCCTGCTGACGAAACTACAGTGGCGCCGATTGGATTTGAACCAACGACCCAGGGCTTATGAGTCCCTTGCTCTACCTCTGAGCTACGGCGCCAAAAAAGTCGCTGGAAATTATAACGGACTCGTCGTTCAACGCAAAACCTGCCCTGATTTTCTTCCCACCAGCATAACGAATCAATCCATAAATCTCTTGCTATCTGATCGCAGTCACTCAGATGGCGCTTCAATATTCTGGCGGCAACACTTCGTCCCAATGATATCCTCGTTGATAGCATGGCAATGTTAAGGCAATGACAATCACTCAGTTTGTTATGATCCTTAAAGGAATGGGTACGAAAACCAGAATAAAAATGAAGAAGCTAAAGATTGCCAGCAATCGCCGGTTCTTATCGAGGGGAGTTACATCATCTAACGGCTCGGCATATTGGCGTCCAAAAGCGAAAAGAAGCACGATCCAAATGCCCCACATAAATGTCTGAGTAACGAGCAGCAAAATAAGTAAAGCAGCGATGGATGGCCAAAATAACCAACGTGCTCGCTTTCCAAGAAGAACATAGGCAATATGCCCTCCGTCAAGTTGTCCGACAGGGATCAGGTTTAATCCTGTTACCAATAGGCCAACCCAACCCGCCCAGGCGATCTGGTTTAAAGAGACATCAACATTATTCACTATATCAGGTAATCTTTGTCCGAAAATGGCTAACTTCATGCTGCCGTATAGAATCGAATTTCCTTCGAGAACGTAACTGTTAGCCGGTAGTGAACCGACATCGGAGGTCATTAAGCCAAAAATTAATATTGGAACTGCAAAAACAAGGCCAGCCAAAGGTCCTGCCACGCCGACATCAAAAAGGGCCCGTTTATTTTTTACAGGAGCTTTTAAGCGAATTAGGGCGCCCATGGTCCCTACAGGAGGAACGGGGAAAGGTATAAAGTAAGGCAAAGTAACTGGTACTTTATGATGTCGCGCTGCAAAGTAATGACCGAGTTCGTGGGCGCCTAATATCAACATCAGGCTGACTGCATAAGCTATTCCCCCGACAAAAAACAGTGAACCAATTGTAGCGACCAAAAAGAAAAGATTGATCTTCCAGTTTGATGGCTCGGGCTTGAATACAGCCGGTACAGCGATTAAGACAACTTGACCGTCTTCGTCGCGGATGAATGGCGTAAAGCCGATTCTTTCAAAACGATTTCTAAGCTCTTCAAAGCAATCTTGAAGCTTACAAATAAACTGCCCGCGAAAATATATATGCCCTGGTTCCGGTTGATCCACTGTATAACTCTGCACCTGAAATAAATCATTGATTGATCTGCTCAGACCGATAGCATGGTCAATAGTGACCGGAGTTTCAATTTCCTGAACCATTTCTATTGCTGCTGTGGAGTGCCTTCTTCTGTGTCCTCCTCGTCATCCCCCCAGCTGATTATCCAGATACAGGCTCCAGCAACCAATATGGTCACCAGGATCAACCAGAACCACTGCATACTCTCCAAGCCCACATCCCGGGCTTCCCAAACTAGGATAGCAACCATCCCTATTGCTAAAACCAACCAGGCTGTCAGATTAGGATGGGTTCTTATCCAATTTTTTATTGCATTCATTTTTCACCTTGACGTCCATCTATTTTTCGACTAGTCTGCAGCACCTTCATCCATAAAGAACGGGGAGTGGCACCACTATTGGATATAGCTGTTTTCCAGACCTTTGGAAGTCGATTTGGATCAGCGAGTACAAAATCTTTTTCCTCAAATAACGATCGAATTTCCTTCGTTTCATTTTGGGGACGGCAGGCAAGAATAACTTCACAAAGCAGAGTCTCTGCAGTCGATTCAATTTCCTCTAAGACTGCTTCGCCTGTGACGGCGGCCGCCTCCCGTGGGTAGATGTAAAATTCCTCTACTGCTGCTACCTGATAATCAGCGATCCAGCCTGCCACAGCACTGATAGTCGTTCCTTGTTGGCCAATTATATAACCTCGGTCGCCAAAAGCAGCCAATAATTCCGATCGAGTCATTGTGACTTCCGCGTTTGTTGCCTGCTTCATTAACCACAGGATCGATGGAACATCTGCGGGCCTAGCCCGACGTATAATGAGCTGGCTGGCTGCTTCTCCTTCTTTTTCCGCTTGTTCAAGTCGCTGTCCTTTATTGTTTTCGCGTTTATTAAGCTCAGTAATAAACGGACCTTTTGGGGGAAGCCGATTAATAATCCTGTTCCAGGCGTGGTTAAAATGGCGCTCAGTATCAACCATTGTTCCATCAGTATTAATGACAACATCTGCCGCAGAAACCTTTATTTCCTGAGGTGGTTGGCTGTCAATCCTTTGCCAGGCTGTCGATTCATCCATTCCACGGCAAATCATAAGGCGCTGCATTTGGGTAGATTTTGAACATCGAGTTACCCATATCTGGTCGCAGTCAGCTGCCAAACCGCCCTCCAACAGTTTGATGGCCTCAATAAAAACAAATCGGGAATTATTATCATCTACTAGCTTGTACAAAATTCGTCTGACCACCGGGTGAATGATTAACTCCAATCTCCTTAAAGCGGATGGATCATTGAAGACAATGCTACCCAAAGTACGTCTCTTGATTCTCCCATCAACCCGGCGGACTGAAGGACCAAAGGTAGCTGCAATAGCAATTTGGACATCACTATCAGTTGCCAGAATTTTCCTGACAATCTGATCGGTATCAATAGTATAAGCTCCTCTTTCTTGAGCTAATCCCATAACCACTGACTTGCCAGTTGCAATATTGCCCGTCAATCCCACGACGAGTTTACCTGGCCATCGTTTACTCACTGGCTAATCCTTCTGGAACTGATTCGTCTGCGGCCATTCCTTCTGAATTTATGGTTTGGGAGGCCAACTCCTCCCATTCAATTAATAATAACTCAAGTTTTTCTTCAGTTTGGGCATATTCTATGCTCAGGCTGTGAATGTTGTCAAAAGCCTGAGTTTCTGTAGCTGCTTGTAAGCTTTCAGCAATCTCGGAGAGATATCTTTCAATTTCAGCTATTTGGTCTTCTATTTCATTTAGTTGTTTTAAGCTTTTCTTAGAGATTGCCGCCTTCATTCTCGCCCTTCGAGAAATTTCCTTGTTACTCTTTCGTTTGTGGATAGCGTCCGCCTTGGCTAATTCAATAGACCGATCTCTCTTCTCAAGATATTCACGGTAGCTCCCTTTGAAGACCTCAAGCCTACCTTCTTCCAATTGCCATATCTGAGTAGCCAGGTGATCGACCAGGTATCGATCATGGGTCACCAGCAGTATCGTCCCTTCAAAAAGCTCCAGGACCTCCTGTAACATTTCTTGAGCCGGAATATCAAGGTGGTTTGTTGGCTCATCGAGTAACAGGAAGTTTGCCTCCTCAAGAGCTAAGATGGCGAGAGCTAATCTGCCACGTTCTCCACCGCTCAGGGTGTGAATAGGCTTGAAAACATCATCTCGACGAAAGAGGTATTGGGCCAGGTAATTACGCGCCTGGCTGATGGCCATCTCGTGGTAATTTATAAGCTCGTCGATAATGCGATTGTCTGGGTTCAACTGTTCATGGGCCTGGGCAAAGTAGCCGATTTTGACGCTTGCACCGTGCTGAATATGACCTCCTAGCGGATCCAGATGGCCAATTATG